>JAAZEL010000038.1 GCA_012512325.1 Candidatus Fermentithermobacillaceae bacterium
GCAGTGGTAGGGGCTACTTACCCCGAACACCTGGAAAGGCTGAGGCAGGTTATGCCGAAATCCATCTTCCTCGTGCCCGGTTACGGCGCGCAAGGCGGCACCCCGGAGGATGTAAAGCCTGCTTTTTACCCCGACGGGACCGGCGCCGTGGTTTCATCATCAAGGGGCATAATCTTCGCTTACGAAAGCCTGCCCCCGCCAAGCCCGACAGACATCTTTGAAGCAATGGCCGGAGCGGCTCAGAAGGCCCGAGCCGACATCAACTCTACATCATCCATTTGACTTCGTCTTCCTCGGGGGACTCAGGCCCCAAGTCATCTTTCCACATGATGATGGCATCTTCATTGGTGTCAGAGTAGTATCCTTTGCGTATGCCCCTGTCCTGAAAGCCCAGTTTCCTATAAAGGTTTTGGGCCCCGTGGTTGGACAGTCTCACCTCGAGGGTCATCTTGGTAGCCCCCAGTTCCCTGGCTTTGCTGAAGGCAAACCTCAGCATCCTTTCGCCTATCCCCTGGCGCCGGAACCTGGGGTCAACGGCTATATTGGTGATATGGGCTTCGTCAAAGAACACCCACATGCCGAAATAACCTACAAGTGTGCCGTCGATGCGGGCTGTGAAGTAGTGGGCGTACAGGTTTGAAGTGAGTTCGGATGTAAAAGCGTTTCTTGACCACGGCGTTGGATACGACTGACGCTCGATCGCAAGCACTTCGTCGATGTCCTTTGTGGTCATCTTGCTGATGACCAGTCTGTCAGCGCTAATCAACTCAGTCACCCTTCTTTGCCTTGCGGGCAAACACCGCCTCTGCCTGGGATTCTCGGTAATAATCAGGAAGGGCTGAAGACGCGGAAACCGTCTTGCCTTCCCGGAACATCTCCAAGCCCATCAGGCCGAGGATCCCCGGAGACGGCAGCCTGAGATGGCTGTCAACCGTCCTGACACCTCTTATCCCCGCTTCGTCCGCCATCCTGGCAAACTGCCCGGCAGCGTCTCCCGTAACCCAGACGGGTAAGGAAGCGGTATCGCCCAGGTAGTCTAAGAAACGGCTTGAATCCATAGGGGTTGGGGGCATAATCTCGTTGAAACGGGACATGCCAAAGATATCTCCTGAATGTCCTGAGCCTGTTCTATCCAACGCGGCCTTCTCGCACAAGGCGCATACAGTCTGGCTCCTCGCCCTCCCCTGTACCATGCCGACCCTCGGATAACACGAGCATTGCCTCAGGTAGACCTGGAAGGTAGGCACCTTGGCAATAGGCTTATCCAAGGCAAAAGCCAACCCCTGAGCAATGGCAAACCCTATCCTGAGCCCGGTGAAAGACCCGGGGCCGGCAGATACAGCCAGACAGTCCAGGTCTTCAGGCGCCCACCCCACAGTCTCAAGCGCCTGGATGTACAGGGGAAGCAGCATCTTCGAATGGATCATCGGTTCTATGACTCTAAACTCGCAGCGTACGCCGGTACTGTCTACAAGCGCCACTCCAAGGAGCTCGGTGCTTGTCTCAATGGCCAAGATCCTAGATTCTCTTGCTTGTGTGTCTCCCGATTGTTTCAATCACTTCTACCCACCTTGCATCGGTACTTTCAAGGGTGATCCTGCGCTTATTTTCTGACTTCACCGACCCGGGATCCAGGCACTCCTCGTGGAAATGGATGCCCACTTTCAACGTCCAGCCGGGCAAGGCTTCGCCGGCACGTTCAGGCCATTCTATGGCCACAACCGCCGAATCATCGATGTCATACAGCAGGCCCGCTTCTATAACGTCTTCCTGGGTCAGCCTGTAGAAGTCAAAATGATGTAACACCAGCCTACCCCGGTAAATCCTCTCCAAGACAAAACTCGGACTCTTGACGGGCTCCTGTATGCCAAGTCCGGCGGCAATCCCTTGCACCATGGTGGTTTTACCCGCCCCCAGGGCGCCGGCCAGCAGGATTATCTCTCCCCCTTGAAGCCGTTCTCCAAGAAGTCTCCCAAGACACCTGGTTTCCGACGGGTCTTCTACAACCAAGGTGCGTTTAGCCCTTTTGCTTCCCTGTGACATCAATCAGTGTCCTTTCCCCCGTATAACCTGGTGTATTTCTGCCTGAGGCTTGCGAAATCCTCCCATATCAGCCGCTTCTTGTTCCTCTCATCCCTCAACACGGCGGCGGGATGGAAGGTGGTAAGGTAGCTTACCCCATCTTTCTGGAACCATTTCCCCCTGTCCCTGGTAACCCGCAATCCTGGGTCAATTAGGGTTTGAGAAGCCAGAGCCCCTAGAGTGACTATTATCTTCGGGCGTATTATCCGGATCTGCGCCTCAAGATTGGGAAGGCAGGCTTCAACCTCCTGAGGCGCGGGAAGCCTGTTTCCCGGCGGGCGGCATTTGACTATGTTTGCAATAAACACTTCTTCCCGTGAAAACCCGTGAGACCTGAGCATCAAGTCCAGAAGCTGCCCTGCCCTGCCCACAAAAGGCCTTCCCAGTTCGTCTTCCCTTTGCCCCGGGCCCTCGCCCACGAACATTATGTCAGCAGCGGGATTGCCCTCGCCGAACACCGCTCCCCGGGCGCCTTGCCTTAAGCCACATCGCCTGCATTCAAGCACGGTCTGCCTCAGGACAACCAGGTTGTCGATCTCGGCCAACCGGTCTTGAGCAGGTAGCTCTGACTCTACGTCATGGTGTATGTCCTCCCGGACCTCGTGGAATGGTTTCTCCCGCCCTTGGTGGAACAGTCCCTCCTGCAGGTCGCGGCATGGCTCTTCTACCGTGGGCCCCATGTGTTCGAGAAGCATCTCCTGCTCAACGCACCTGCCGACAGCCTGATCAGCTGCCGAATTTGGGTCGCCAAACAGGGTGCCTTGCCCAGGTAGGGATTCACCCCCGAACAAAGAGCGCTGGATAACTCCGGGCTTATCTTTCACCTGGGTCCACTCCTTGTTCCTTCGCTTCCTGCTGCAACCTCGCCAGCCGGCTCTGTATGATTTCAGGATACTGCCTGACCAGGTTCACGTTGCTTGCAAGGTGGTCGCGGTATTTCTGCCCCAGTTCCGGGTCTATCTCGTTGAGAGCTTCATATACGGCCCTGCCTATGGCGGCGGCTTCCTCGCAATCAGGCTGGCACGGGAAGAAATCCTTGGTGAAATATGCATACATGCTAACGTCATCGGGGTTGTCCGAATGGGCAAGCTGGTTGGAAGCCCTTACCTCAGGGCTCAACACTCCGGAATTCCTGTCAAACGCATATCGCTCTATGCAGCAAACGGGAAACCCAAGTATTTCACCGGCTTTCTGCAAGAAGGCGACATTGTGTTCTTCAGGAAACACCCTAAAGGTCCCGTCTGCTAAGACGTCAGGGTTCCTGGCGTAATCGTACCTGATGTCTTTTCTCATATCCTGGAGTTCCTCAAGCAGGACGGCAATGTCGTCGTCTTTGAAGATGTAGATCTCCCGTATAGTCGGGCGTGCCTCCAGTTCCTTACACTGCAATCCCCACTTGCCTATCCATTCCATGTACACCTGGTACGACTTGGACTTCGCCACCACATCGCTGTATATGTCCCTCAACAATTGCAAGCGAAAACGCACGTCCTGAGCCTTGTTCTTCCGGCGCAATCTGGCCGCCCTGTTCTTGAGGTAGTCGGTCAGGGACTCCCCGGGAAGCCTCTGGCCTGACATTTTCTGCCGGAATCTGTCGTCTATAGTCGCACCCAGGATGCCTGCGTCGGGCAGCTCAGCAGGCATTATGATCTGCGCCGCTTTCCTCAAGCCCAGGATCACAGGCAGGAAATCATCCAGCTTGGCCCTGAGAGGAATCACGTGTTCATCCATGAATTGGCGGTACAATTGCCGGTCCATAGCCTTCACCGCTCCCCCTTTCACTGCGTTGTTTACGCAGGCCCATCGCCTGATAAAATCATACACATCCCGTGCTTAACTTTGTTCTTCACCCGGACATCTTATCCCTTTATCCCATGGCAAAACACATCCGGGATATCCGCGACATCCGAGAAGGGGCATATTATGCAACCGCGCTATTGAGGGACCTTGAACGCAGGCGCCAAAAACAAGAGGAGAGGAAGCCCTCTCCTTTTACTTCCGCTTTGACAGTTTGGTTGTCAGCTTTCGATTATCTCAACGTTGGCCCTAGGTACAGTCACAATCGTACCGTCTTCAAGCCTGGCCCTGAGGATTCTGACCCGGGCTTCAGACTCGATTACTTCGAGCTCAGGCGGGAGCTCCACTATCTCAGCCAGCATGCCGAAGTAAGGCTCCCTGATAATCCTGATTGGCGTGCCGGGTACAAGCCCCTTGGTAAGGTCCAGGCCCTCGTCGGCACCATCAGACTGGTAACCGGGCACAATGATCTCAGGGCGCATGACTCCTGCACGGATCTGGGTTGCACCGTTGATCGATGCCTTATAGCCGCTGAGTTTTTTCAGGAGCCCGAAAGTCCGGTCTGCCATCCTCATCCTGCCGAAACCTTCGGTGATGATTACGGTAACCGGAATGTCTTCGTGCCCTGTGATGGCTACACCGATATCGAAGCCAAGGTAGTCGATTAGTTCGGTGTCGATTATGCCTCCTGCCACGATACCCCTTGCGCCTACTTCCGCGGCTTTCTTGATTGCGTCTGCTGTAACCAGAGAACCGCCCACGAGTATCTTGTCTTTGTCGTCAGGCTTCACATCGCAAGCATCCAAGATGTCATTGGGCCCTTCCACCGCGACTCTGATGACTCCCTGGGCTTCTCCGCCTACACCAAAGATGCCTTGTATGAAGGCGCCTTCGGTCTTGATGATAACCCCTTCCTTGGGAAGAACCTCTTCCACAACGCCCTCTATATAGGCGTCTATCTCAATGGGGATCGGGGGTTCACGCAAGGTGATTTGCCCGGTCACCGTGGAGATCATCTCAATGGTCCCGTCAGTCGGTGACTCGACGTGGTGCCTGATTAGGCCGAAAAACGACTTGTACTCTGCCAGAAGTTCGCCCTTCTTAACAAAGTCCCCTTCGGCCTTCTTCATGAAGTCGGCGATATCGTCAGGGTCTACGCCCAAGATATTTGCCACGTTAACGGTTTGGGGGTTGCCAGGAATATTCGTTCTGGCAACGATCGTGTCCGGAGAAACCGCCTGTCCTTTCTCAACCAGCACTTCGCCGAGGATAGGAAGGCGACGCGTCTTGGTAATCACCGCTCTTTCAGTGACTTTGAGTCCAGGTGTATATGCGTGTGCCATTTATACCTTCCCTCCTCTAAGCCTCAACATATTTCTTAAGCGATTCCTCGGGATACATGTTCATCGCAAGGAACCATTCCACCAGCTTCTCGTTCCGGGCTTTCACATCTTCAGGCAGTACAACCGGACGCCCCCTGCAGTCTATGATGACCCCGACCACTCCGCCGTTGACAGTGGTCTTGACCTCATGCCCATAACCTCTGCCTGCGTCAAACTGGCGGGCTGGGCGGATCACCGCCGATGCGGTCTTGTCCTCGGGAATCGGGACCAGCTTCACGGAACCGAAGGGCACTGATTCCTCAATGGTCTTGCCGTCATATTCAAGGGTTACTTCCGCGCACGGCGCGCCGAACTCGGCTTTGCCGTTGGGGCCTGCAAGGGCTATGGCGGTTCCGAGCTTGACAAGGCAGTCCCTGTCAAACACCTGCATGGAAGCTTTCGGATGGATGGATGCCAGGATACCCAGCTGGGGCATCATGAAGATTGAGACAACTGCCAGCATGGATGTGGATTCCGGCTGGAAGGCATCCAAAAGCATCATAGCGGCTTGTGCCCTTCTGGGCGCGTGGGACAGACATCCTCCTGAACCGATAAGCATACCGAGTTCAGCCATGTCAATGTATGTCTCGTCGCTTCCCGTTTGCTCAAAGGTGTCACCGATGGTCCTCTGCCTGTGTACACCCCTGAGTCCCACTGCCAAGCTCTTGTGGTGCTCAAAAGCAAGCCTGAGAGCTTCCCTTGCGATGGCTTGTTCGATAATCAGCTCGTCCAGGGTCTGAGGAATGGTGGTGGGGCGGATCATCTTGTTCCGGATCCTGTTCCTGAGAGCCCCTTCTTCGATGGAGAAGGGTATCCACCTCATGATGTTATCCACGCCTGCTTCCAAGAGCACGTTGCAGATGGAATAGCTCATACCCAGGTTAGCTGAAACGGTCCTGTTGAAGTACTCGCCAAACACCGAGAATACGTCGGTGGTAGCACCGCCTATGTCAACACCTATTACGCTCATGTCATATTCCTTGGCAGCTGTCTGCATGCAAGCGCCGACCGCACCCGGAGTGGGCATAATAGGTACCGGTGTCCACTGCATGAGTTTGTTGTAACCGGGCGCCTGGGCCATAACGTGCTCCATGAACAAGTTATGGATCTCTTCCCTGGCAGGCCCAAGCACTTCCACCTCGAGCACAGGCCTCAAGTTGTCCACAATCCTCAGGTCGGTCTTGTCACCGAGGATATCGCTGATGTGCTTCCGGGCCATCTTGTTGCCTGCGTAAATAATAGGCAGCTGATACCCGATACCAAGTCTGGGTTTGGGTTCTGCGGCCGCTATGAGCTCACCGATTTCCGCTACGTGAGTGATCGTGCCGCCGTCAATCCCACCTGAAAGCAGAATCATGTCAGGCCTGAGCTGCCTGATCCGCTGGATCTTCTCGTGGGGCTTTCTGCCGTCGTCTACCGAAATCACGTCCATTACGATAGCGCCGGCACCCAAAGCGGCTCTGGCGGCAGATTCGGCGGTCATGGTCTTAACCACACCTGCAACCATCATCTGGAGGCCTCCGCCTGCAGATGAGGTTGACATGTAGATGTCTACCCCTAATCCGTCGGGTTGCCTCGGTGTGATTACTCCCTGTTCGCTGAGGAATGTCCTACCGGTAAGTTCTTCAATTTCCCTGATAGCATTCCGAGCACCCATTGTAACGTCTTCAAAAGGCGCCTCTACTGTTGTGGGAGCTTCTCCCCGCACGACCAGGCGGTATTCGTCGCCGATTTTTTCGATAAGAATCGCTTTGGTCGTTGTGGAACCACAGTCGGTAGCTAACACAGAGTTTATCTCTCTGTCCAGCTCGAACGAATTCCTTTGCTCCTGCACTAAGTCTTCCCCTCCCTCACTGGCACCATCAAGACACAATAACACTACTTGGGTCAATTACGACATACGCCTCTGAAAATCCTCTTGGCGACTGATCATTTTTCAGCGTCTGCGTCTCGTGGTTCCATCTTTAACGCATCATCCAGCATAGATGTTCCGGATTTCTTCTGCTTTTCTGCCTGCTTCAAAGCTTTCTGTCTCTTTCTTTCTTCCTCCTCTTCCATGGCGATTGCTTCAATCCGCTGAATCAGGAGCTCCACGTTCTTCCTATCATCAAAAAAGTATGCATAATCTTCAAAGGTTTCGAAAAACACCCCAATCATGGGTGAAAAGAAGTGCATAACCTGGCCGCCTATATAACTCAGAGGCTTGTTCATCTCCAAGAAGAAAATCGCAGGAACCGCAAGGCCATACTGCTTTGCCTTTTGGGCAATGGCTTCCACTATCTCATCGCGTCGCTTCTCGTCAATAGGCTCGCGGAAATTGAGCATCCGTTCACCTCCCCGTAGATAGCATTGTCTCTATTTTACAATATTTCAACCAACTTATCGCAACCTTAAAATACCATAGCGCATACAAATACCATAGCACAAAACAAGCAGCCTGGATACCCGTAACCAGGCACCAACAGCTGCTTGCATGACTACCCGGATCAGAAGGGTTCTACATTGGCTCTGGGAACTACCACCTGATTGCCGTCAGGCAGAGCCACTTTGACTACGGGGACTCTGGCCTCAGTCTCGATTGCCACAGACTCTTTGATGACCTCGCAGATCTGCCCGGTAGCCCCGAAATAGGGTTCGTTGATGATCCTTACATGCATTCCTACCCGCAAATCAGGATCAAACTGGGCAGATTTGGCCGGTTCGCCCTCGTAATCCTCAAAGGGAACGATGATCTCAGGCCTTATTGCACCTGCCCTGATCTGGGTTGCCCCGTTAATCGAAGCCATCTTACCTTCAAGGGAAGCCAGGGTCTCCCACGCTTCCTTCCGCATGGACAGATGGCCGAAGCCCTCCATCAGTATAACGGTTATGCCAATGTCCTCCTGGCCCGTTATACCCACACCCAGCTTCACTCCAAGGGACTGGGTCAGATTGAAGTAGTTGACCGTGCCTGTGATTACTCCTCTCGCTCCCGCCTCAAGGGCCCGGGAAAGGGCTTCGTTGGTTGCAAACGAACCTCCGATGATAATCTTGTCCTTGCAATCAAGGGTAATCATGTCCGCTTCAAGCACTTGGTCAGGACTGTTACAAAGCAGTTTGAGTTCGCCATGGGTCTCCCTGCCAAGCCCAAATACCCCGGTCAGCCTGATCCCGGTGGTATCAACTACACATCCCCGGTTCTCAATGACCTCAGACACGGTTCCTTGTACGTATGCGTTTACCACGACTTCCTTAAACGGCCTGGAGATAGTCACTCTGCCTGTCTCGGTACAGATCTTGGATATAATCCCGGACACAGGAGCCAATGCTGTCTTGGTGAAGAACGCTTGGGCTTCGCCCTTCTTGGCCATCATCTGGCCTTTCTTTACTTCCTGACCTACCTGCCTCAGCATGTGCTTGGGGAGTTCTTCAGGCTTACACTTGATCTCGAAGGCTACGTCGAAGCTTATCGGCGGATCTTCTTTTCCGAATTCTTCCCGTATGGTAATCCTTCCGGAACGGGTGGACACGTCTTCGATCACACCGTCTGTAGGTGACCCTATCTCCTTCCTTCCGTACAAGCCTTGTTCAGCTCGGGCGATGACTTCCTGGGTCTTTACCCGATCACCTACTTTCTTGAGCATGGCTTTTCCGAGTTCGGAAGGTTCTATACCCAGCAGTCTGGATGCGGGAATAACCCAGGGAATGCCGGGCCTCAAGGTAATCCGCGCGACAGGTGTATCAGGCAAAACCCTGTCTCCCTTGTTGACCAGCACTTCCCCCGGCAGAGGTAGCCGTCTTACCTTCCGTATGAGTTCTACCCTGCCCATTTGGTTATCTCCTGAATATACCGAAGAGACCGCCACGTTTCTTCCCCCCTTGCGTTTCTTCCTCTTTGACCGGGAAGCGTTGTTGCAGTTCGTAAATGGGCTCCATGGGATAAGCGCTCATGGCTTCAAACCACGAGGTCAGCTTCTTGACCCGCTCCACGTTGCTCTCCGGCAATTCCATGGGACGGCCCCTGCCATCCAACACAATTCCCACGAGCCCTCCGTGAAGCTCAGTGTCATAGGTAGCGCCCTTGCCTGCGCCCACATCTATGCGGCCGCCGTTAGGGATGATCTTGCACAGGGCAACCTCGCCAACCGGCAAGGGAAACACCTTGAGTTCGCCCGCCATGATATCGTGTTCCTGAGTCTCGCCGCTGGCCATGTGGATGTGGATCTTGGCCAAGACACCGTTCCTGGGCGCAGGGCCCACAGGCGCCACGACCGTGCCCAGCCTCACCAAGCAGTCTTTCTCGAACACTTCCGCCGCGATATCAGGATACACAGATGACAGCACTCCCAGGTGAGGCATCATGAAAATCGAGTCTACGGCCAGTTGGGTGACGCCTTCGGGTTGGAAGGCATCTATGAGCATAAGCGCGGCTTGTTGCCGCCTGGGGGCATGTGACAACACGCCTCCTGAACCCACAAGCATATCCAGCTCCATCATATTGATGATGTCGCGCCCGGAGGCTTTGGCCACTCCCATCTCCCTACCAAACCCCACTTTTTCTTCCTCAACTTTTTTCGCCAGACTCTTGTGGTGCTCGAAACTGAGCCTCAAAGCCTCCCTGGCAAGGGCATGCTCAACCACAAGGTGGTAGATGGTCTGAGGTATGGTAGTAGGCCTGACCATCTTATTGGCAATCCAGTCCGAAATCTGGGACTGGTCCATTCCAAAAGGCACCCATCGCAATATATTGTCGAAGCCCGCTTCTTCCAGTACGTTGCAGATCGAGTAGCTCATCCCCAGATTTGCAGAAACCGTCCTGGTAAAGGTGTCCTCGAAGTTGGAGAATACGTCGGTTGTGGCTCCGCCGATGTCCACACCTATGATGCTCTGGTCGTTCTGTTCACCCAGGACCATAATGAGCTTGCCGACAGCGCCCGGGGTGGGCATGATCGTAGTATCCACCAGCTCCATGAGTTCGCCGTACCCAGGCGCTTGGGCCATAACGTGGTTCATGAAAAGATCATGTATGGCTTCCCTGGCGGGCCCCAGGTTTTCAATGTCGTGTCGCGGCCTTAGATTCGGGACCAAGTGCACGTCCATCACATCGCCGCAGATTTGCATCACGATATCCTGGGCGTCTATATTACCCGCATAAATAAGGGGCAGCTTGTAGGTTGCCCCGAAACGCGGTTGGGGGTTCGCCTGTTTGATGATTTCTGCGATTAACGCCAGATATGCAACGGAACCTCCGTCCACGCCCCCTGATACGAGGATAATGTCAGGACGCAGTTCGGTAATCCTGGTAATCTGCTCTGATTGTGATCTTCCGTCGTCCACCGATATCACATCGAGCACTACCGCTCCTGCGCCCAAGGCTGCCCTGTGAGCTGAACTGGCGCTGATCGACTTGACCAGCCCGGCCACCATCATCTGAAGCCCGCCTCCGGCTGAAGACGTAGAAACGTACATGTCTGCGCCCTTGTTGCCCTGCTTCGGCCGAATCAGGTTGCCATCCTCGTCAAGAAGGGGCCTGTCTATGAGTTCTTCCACTCGCTTTACCGCTTTCCGCACACCGATCATCACGTTTTCCCACGGAGCTTCTACTGTCGTGGGCATCTCTCCTCGGGTGACCAGCCTGTATTCGTCTCCAATCTTCTCAATCAGAATGGCTTTGGTGGTAGTAGAGCCAACGTCTGTGGCTAAAATGGACTCAACCTTCCTGTCTTCCATACCAGATCCCTCCTATGTCCCCCCTGTCGCCAATCAAATACGAAAGAACATGGACCAGAGATATCTAGTTCATAGATAGGTAGAATAAGAACTCTATGAATAGTGCCGGAGGATATGTAGTGTCAGCTAGTCTTTCGAACGAAATCTGCGGATGCGCCTGATGGCCGCACGCAGCCCGCCTTTTTCTTCCTTCTGTTTGTGGCCTGAGGTGAGTGCTTCGTCGAGAGGCTTCAACTTTGAACTGACAATGCGAAGGATTTCATCTTTATTCGAACAATCTTCGTAATAGTAGAGAAAGATCCCCTCCTTCATTCGCCCCCTGAAAGTCCGTATATCATGTGTAAGGAGCACGCCGTCGGGAAATTCCTTGTAGGCCAAGAAAGCATCCCATGGGCGGATATCACGTGCCAGGAATGTCCTGTATCCAACTCTTTCTTCGGAAAGGATGAACGTGACAGGAAACAGATATGGGGCCAGACGATTGAGGAATATCAAGCTGATGACCGCTACAAAAAACAGCTGGGGTACCGCCCAATAAGCAAGAGCTATACATCCGATAAACGAACCTATGACGAAGACGGCAACAAGGGGCCTCCTGGGCAGAAGCCAGTTCCTCCATCTGTACAACTCCACGTCTTCCGTGGTTTCTCGTTCCTGTTCCTGCTCAACAGGAGCAACCTCCTTGGCCCCTTCCTTGGCCTCCTCCTTGACGGCTCCCAGGGACTCTCCCCGAGGCCTTAAGCTTCTAAGATAAGCGGGCCTTCCGTCGGTTTGCACCGACCGGCTTTGCTCCGCTTGACTGTCCTTGTTTTTCCGTGACATTAGCAACCTCCATATAAGCTACTCTTTACAGAATTCGACGATTTTTCATTATATCCTGCCTTGAATAATGGCACGCCCTGTCAAACATTCCAATGTATTCATATATTCCAGGTCTTCATGATATCAAGCACCATATCCACAGGCAAGGCCATCCTGGTGTTGCCGTCTCTGCCTTCCATAGTTTCTGCAGCAAACAGCGAATTAAGAACCGCTTCTTCGGTAGCTTCGACTGCAGCTGCGAAGATCCTTCCCAATTCTTTAGAATCATCCCGTAGCCATTTGCCGGCAACGAAGCGCGAAGCATCATCGTGGGGCACCTTATTGGCTGTAGAAAACGCCACTACGAAATCCCCGCTTCCGTTTTGGAAGGTAGCGCCTACCCGTGCCAACCCGCCCCCGCACCGTTTGGCGATCCTGTAAAGCTGCCTGGGCGAGACCGGTGCATCGGTTGCCAGCACAATCACTATGGAGCCTGGAGGAGCTTTGTGCCCATCCCCCAAACGTTTCTCAAGCTCCGGCCCTACCGGGACTCCCGATATTCTCAACTCGTGCATGCTGCCGAAATTGGACATCACCAAGACGCCCACCGACCAACCGTTCCCACCGATTTCTACGCGTCTGGAAGCGGTACCTATACCTCCTTTGAAACCAAGGCACGACATTCCGGTACCGCCGCCTACGTTCCCTTCAGCCACCTGCCCTGATGCAGCGTTGTTTAGGGCAGACAACACATGATGCTTCTTCACGTGCCTGCCCCTGATGTCATTGAGGAAGCCATCGCTGCACTCAAGCACCAAGGGGTTCACCGTGCCTGTAGTCACTCCGATTTCCGGATTGAGTTCCAGCATATACTCACAGAGGGCATCCCAAGCCTGGCCGACGCTCAAGGTATTGGTGAGCACGATGGGGGTTTCAATCACCCCTAGTTCCCGGACTTGCGCAATGCCTGTCGCCTTGCCGAATCCGTTTATCACGTAAACGGCCCCGGGCACTTTTTCTTGGAACAGGTTGCCCGGGTGAGGCCTGATAGCCGTCACACCCGTCCTTATGGGCCCCTTACCCGGAACCAGGGACCCCTCCCCTTCTACTATCGTGGAATGCCCTACCAGAACGCCGGGCACATCCGTAATTGCGTTGTAGGGCCCCGTGGGCAACCTTCCTATGACGATCCCGGCATCCCTGCACCTGGGTCTGCTTGAGTTGCTGTAACGACCTGCACCGGCTGTGTTTTCCATTGCCTCATTCCCCCGCTTGATGTTTTGCTCTGACTAATCCTTGAATCCCTTGGCAGCTTCGATCAGTGCTTCAAACGGCCTGATGAAAACACGCTCACGCTTCCACATGCATTCAGGATGCCATTGCAGCAAGAGCACGAAATTCCTACGGCCTTCGACCACCTCGGTGACGCCGTCAAGCGCCCGGCCCGAGACCACCAGGCCCTCTCCGGGATCCCTGACTGACTGGTGATGGAATGAATTTACCGTCAACCGCCTGACCCCGAACACCTCAAACGCCATGGAGTTTTCGTCAATGATGACTTCATGTGTCCCGTGCCAACTGGGCGCCTCTTGCCGGTGTTTCATGGCGCCGCCAACCTGGGAGGGTATGTCTTGGATCAGAGTACCCCCGGCCGCAACGTTGACCACCTGGCATCCCCTGCATATCCCCAGAACCGGTAATCCGGCATCCAAGACCCTTTTTGCCACATGCAATTCGAGTTCATCGAGGCGCGGATTGACCCCACCCAACTTCAGGTGAGGCCTTTCACCGTACCTGGCCGGGTCAACATCGGCACCTCCGGGAAACAGGATGCCGTCCAGTTTGGGTAGGATCTCCTCGGCTTCCTCCTTACCCACCATGGGTATGGCCAAAGGAATGCCACCTGCTTCCAGCACGGCGGCAACATATGTATGGGATACCACAGACGTTTCCTTTTCCTCATTCCAACTGGCTACAATACCGATTACCGGCTTCATTTGTACCCTCTCCTTTGAGATTTACTTGGGCAAACCGGCCTTACCGCTGTAGGATTTCAGCCATGCTACACCGGTTTCAGCCCCAAAGATATTTCCAAGGCCTCATCCACTTGCTTCATGATGTCCATGTCCAGCTTGGCTACCCGCTTCTTGAGGCGCTTCTTGTCTATGGTCCTTATCTGCTCGAGCAGGATGACTGAATCTTTCTCAAGGTTGGAGAGGGGGGCAGGGAGTTCCACATGCGTTGGAAGCCTCGCCTTTTGAATCTGGGAAGTGATGGCAGAGATGATAACGGTGGGGCTGTATTTGTTGCCGATATCGTTTTGGACAATCAAAACGGGCCTGAATCCCCCTTGTTCCGAACCGAGAACAGGGTTCAGATCGGCAAAGTAGATTTCACCCCTGGAAGGCTCCAATCAAGTTTTCCTCCGTCTGGCATATAAATCGTGGCGAGCAGATTCACCTACATGGGAACGTTCTTCATCGATAGGCCCCCATGAGGGCAGACAGTCGAAATCGCATGCTATTTCTTCAGCCAAAAGCCTGTTGATCTCGGCCATCTCCAGATAGCCGTTTATCATCTGCGCCCGCATAGTCTCCTTCTTCACCTTTTCCATGTAAAAGCAACAAGCTTCACGGATAAACAGGGAACGAGTCTTTTTTGTTTCTACTAGTATGTCGTCGATACCTGCCAATATGTCTTCAGGAAGTGCTACAACCACTCTCTTCATCTTAGCCAAGATAGGTTGGCCTCCTTATAGCCGGCCCTTCCCTTGCTTCTGAAACCGGTAAGATTGGGTTTCTATAAGAGCCCGGGCCTCAGGCAAACATTCAATGATGTCGCCGGCCAGTATGCCATAGGCACCTTTTCGTTTCATAGCCACTTCACCTGCAAGCCCGTGCCAGAACACTCCCAGCCATGCACTGGAATAAGAAGGGAGCCCCTGGGCAGCTAAGGCGGCAATCACTCCGGTGAGTACATCACCTGAGCCTGCGGTTGCCATGTAAGGCCCGCCTGACGTATTTACCACCAGGCTCCCTGGCGGCCCGGCCGTGCATGTTCCTGCGCCTTTGAGGCACACGATGCAGTTGCCCTGACGCGCCGCTTCCCGGGCCCACCCGGGCCTGTCCTTTTCGATCTCTTCCACCCTGGCCCCAGTAAGCACCGACATCTCCCCGGGGTGGGGTGTCAGGATAAAGCTTCCCTGGATTCGGGCCAGATATGACAGCCCGCCCAGTTGCTTCAAAGCAAACAACGCGTCAGCATCTGCCACACAGATTTTTTTCGACACAGCAGGCAGGATCTCCTTCAGAAACCCTGTCTGAAAATCCCCCCTGCCCCATCCGGGCCCGATCACCACGGCATCAGCTCGATCCAGCTTGTCAGCCACCGTGTCCACGCACTCTTGCCCCGGGTGAAACACGCCTGACGAACCGCAAGGTACCACCATTATCTCTGGAGCCATGGATGCGCATACATTGTAAGCCTCGCCGGGGCAAATCACGGTGACGGTCCCGGCCCCGGACCTCAGGGCGCCCTTCGCGGCCAACACAGCGGCCCCGGCCATGCCCACGGAACCTGCGATTACCAGGACATGGCCTGACAAGCCTTTGTGGTGGTTCCCGCGCCGTTCAGGCAGCAAGGAACCGGCTTCCTCAAAGGTGGCAGCCTTAGCAAGGATTCTCATACCGGCTTGGGTTGCCCCGGCGCCGGGGGTGGCTTCCTGCAAGTGGGCCGCCGAGCCGGAACCAATTTCACCTGCCTGGTCAACCACCAGATCAGGAGAGAAACTGAGGCTTTCCACGATGAGGTGCCCCGTATACATGCGCCCCGGGTAGCTCACGAGCCCTACCTTCGCAAAGCCCATGGTGACAGTAAGGTCCGCCCTGATGGAAGGCGAATAGGCATGCCCTGAATCAGCGGAAACCCCTGAGGGTAGATCGCAGGCAATTACCGGTGCATCTTGGGAATTGGCCCACCTGATTGCCATATCCATTGGAAACCGGGGATCGCCCTTGCATCCTATCCCCAAGAGGGCGTCGATTATCAGATCCGGTTCGCCCAAGGCATCCAGTATTTCATAGGGGGACAAGGATTCACAGGAGTAGATCTCCACAGGATAAGAGGCCAACGCCTTGTAGTTCAGGCGCGCTTCCTCGGGCAACCGGTCTTCTACCCCGAAGAAGCCCACCCTCATCTTGTGCCCTCTTGCAGCCAAATGCCTGGCGGCGCAAAACCCGTCACCGCCGTTCTGACCCGGCCCCGCCAAGACCACGATGTCCTTGGCTTGTACCGGGGTTCTTGGTCTCGGGCATCCTTGTGCCGGGATGCCTTGTCCCGGCCTTTCCCGTACCGCAGCTGACCAGACATCCTCAAGTGCCCCGGGAGACATCCCGGCCAACAGGCTCTCAGCGTGGTCCGCCAACGCTCTTCCTGCGTTTTCCATGAGGATAAGGGCTGGGATTCCTCTCCTTTGAGCCATCTTGTCCAGTTCACGCATCTCGGCGGCAGAAACCAGAAGCATCCATACCAACTCCTGCCTAACTTCTGAGTTTTACCGAATCCTCCAATCGAGCAGCTTAACGTGTCCCCTTGATAGACTCCCGCGAAGAACCTGCCCGAGTCGTTCTTGGCACTCCTACGGCGACGGCTGCGGCCAGCTTTCCGTCGTGGGTGATGGACACCTGTATGTACGCGAGCTTGTACCGCTCCATGAGCTCCTGCGCCTTGCCACTGAGTTTAACCCTAGGCTGCCCTGCCCCGTCACGGGCTATTTCCACGTCTGTCCACGGTAAATACGGCCAGCCCCTTCCCAGGACTTTCATCACCGCTTCTTTGGCGGCTATGCGCCCTGCAAACCGCTGGAACCTGCGGCTGGGTTTGGCGGCAGCGAGGCAGTATGCCATCTCAGCTTCGGTGAAGAACCTTTGGACAAACTGCCGAGGCCTCTTCCGGTACATCTGCTCCACGCGGGGTACAAGCACCACATCAAGGCCTACTCGGAGCCGTCCTGGCTCAAACACATCCATCACGCCTTTCATGCTTTCCCTATATATTGCAGTCGAAACAAACCCCTTTGTCAATCGAACTATCAACACCGGTGAGAAGGAGACCTGCCACCAGGCATTGAAAACAACACCGGAAATAGCATCCTGGTTGAACTGATTGGGTTGACGGGGGGAGCGCAATATGGGGAATTCTCCTCTAGGCGCCTTTCATGGATTTGTCCCGGAAGATTGCAGCGCTGTCATTGTGGGCAAAGAAGCGTCGGCCACAGGCGAAGTGCTATTCGGGCACAACGAAGACGACTCAGGCAACAACGTGATGGTACAGCATCTGGTCCCCAGGGCGACACACCAACCAGGGAAGCTCGTTGAACTCGAACCTGAATGCGCCAAGATCCCCCAGGTCGGGCAAACCTGGGCGTATCTCTGGTCAGAAACCAGAGCCGACTGGAAAGCATCGTTCAGCGACACCTTCATCAACGAACGGGGTGTGGCAATAGCTTCCGACAACTGCTCTCCGTCCAGGGAAGACATGCCTGAGATCACCAACGGCGGAATCGGGTACGGCCTAGGGCATATCATTGCCCAAAGGGCCAGGACCGCCAGGGAAGGCGTTGAGATCGCAGCCGAGCTCATAGAGAAATACGGTTACACTGCCTCTGGGCGCGCCTACCTCATTGTGGACAAGGGCGAAGGCTGGGTGCTCCAGGTAGTGCAAGGCAAGCATTATGTGGCCAAGAGGGTCCCCGATGACCACGTGCTGTTCATTCCCAATTGGTACACCATCTACCGGGTGGACCTGTCGGACAAAGCCAACTACATTGCATCCGAAGACATTATCATATATGCCATAAGCCGCGGGTGGTACACCCCGGAGCGCCCCGGGGATTACAGCGACTTCAGCTTTGCCCTGGCCTATCAAGACCCCGAGAAGAACCAGGATGGCAATATGGTACGCCACAAGAACGCCTTGAGGCTCATCCTCAAGAGGGAGCCCGCCGATATCCGGGCATTTTCGGTGAAACCTCAGGAAAAACTGGGCGTTGACGACGTAAAGGCCATCCTCCGCACCCACTACGAAGGGACTGACGATGATCTGTCCAACGGTTACGTCGTAAACCCCCATAGGACCGGCAAGCGCACCATCTGCACCTCAACCACCCTTGAGAGTTTCGTGGTTCAATTCAGGGAGCAAGCTGAACTCACATGCATATGGCGGGCCCTGCTCAATCCGTGTACAAGCCCCTATGTACCCTGGTACCTTGGGATTACAAAGGTTCCTGCGGGTTACACCTGGATGTCACCGGAAGAAGCCCTGGCCAGCCATTTCAGCGTCCCCCAGTCCGACCTGTCATACCGCCCCGGCCGTGCATGGTGGGCTTTCCGGAACGTCCAGGATCTTGCCGATGCTGCATACGCTGAAGTATTCCCGGAGATACGGGAAGCAAGGGATGCCCTGGAAAAAACCTGGGCGGAGCAGCAAATCCAATTTGAACGGCAGGTATACGGCGTTTTCAAGGAAGACCCTGAAAAGGCCAGGGCAATGCTGACGGACTACACCCAGGCACAGGCAGTGAGAGCGTGGCGCACCTGGTGGGCATTATTCCAGCGGTTGATGCAGAAAGGATGCAGGAGCCTATGACACCGAGGGGTTCCTGCGGGAATCCCATGCCCTCGCCTGCTCGGCGATGACCGACTTCAGGTAGCGGATACACCTGTCAACCGTGGCAGCATCTTGAGATTCAACCATTATCCTGACCAATGGCTCGGTGCCTGAAGGGCGCACCACCACCCGGCCTACACCTTCAAGGTCTTTGCTTACCTTCTTGACCGCTTCCTGCACCCCGGGCAGGTTTACCACTTCCCGGGGCGAGTCACATTCCACGTTTACCAGGACTTGAGGCGCCGGCTTGACACACGAAGCAAGCTCCGACAAGCTGCGGCCCGACTCAGCAAGCACCCGGGCGAGTTTCAGGGATGTGAGCATCCCATCACCTGCAGGCAGGATGTGACCGAAGATGATGTGCCCTGACTGCTCCCCGCCAAGGGTATATCCCCCTCGCTCCATCTCTTCCAAGACAAAGCGGTCTCCCACAGGCGTTCTGAGTAGTCTAATCCCGCACGAAGACAGGTACAGCTCCAGGCCAAGGTTTGCCATCACCGTACCTACAACCGTATTCCCTGCAAGCCGATTGTTTGCAGCCATGTTTGAAGCCATAATCGCCATTATGTGGTCGCCGTTTATCACATTGCCTTTCTCGTCCACGGCTATGCACCTGTCGCCGTCCCCGTCGTAAGCAAAACCGGCGTCGTACCCGCCGCGGACTACCTCCTCGGCCAAGCCGGCCGGAGCCGTGGAACCGCAACCTTTGTTGATATTGACCCCATTGGGGCTGCAGTTGATAAAGGTCACATCCCCATCAAGGGCCTTCCACACTTGCGGGGCAAGGTGAGACGCAGAACCGTTAGCCGCATCTACAACTATCCGCAGCCCTGACATACCGGGTTCCACAAACCCTCTGAGGAATTCCACGTAGCTCCCGACCATCCCCCTTCCGTCGGTGGCCGTGCCAATCCTCTCGCCTGCCGGCAAAGACAAGCAGCCGGCCTCACCGAGTATCATGCGGGAAAACAGGAGTTCCGTTTCCTCTGAAATCTTCCTGCCGTCAGGGCCGAACACTTTGAGGCCGTTGTACTCGAGCGGATTGTGGGATGCGGAAATCATCACCCCGCCACCCAGCTTGAAGCGGTTCACAGTATAAGAAAGCCCCGGAGTGGTGATCACTCCCAGGCATATGGCGTCCCTTCCTGTGCTGGTGATTCCCGCAATGAGGGCTGCTTCCAGCATGCCGCAGGAAATCCTGGTGTCCTTGCCCACACAAATAGGCTTGCCCGGGGAAAGGTGCAAGCCCACAGCTTGGCCCAACCTAAAAGCAATTTCACACGTCAAATCCTCGTTAGCTATGCCACGGATACCGTCAGTTCCGAACAGATTCATCCATGTACCCTCCGGTTCTCTTCCGATTGCCCTTGCCTACGGTGGGCGAATCCTGCTATCGCCGTGGGGTTGCTTCGCCGTCCGGTTGGGATCACCGTTTGGTCAGGGTAAGCTTTACACGGGCCGGTTTGATATCCACTTGCAGCATGTCGGGATCGGTCCCTTCAGGAGCTTTTATCCTGTACGCAACCACCAGATCCGCTGTACCCTCTGTTCTGCCGTAGGCATCTATATATACTGTTATGTCGTCCTTGGCAATTTTATCTAAGATGTCGCTCCGCCCTGTGATGTTAACGTTCACTATGGCCGGATCGATCTCCCAAGCATAGCCCACAGGCGGAGACTCAAGTTGCACGATCACGCCCTCGTAGGTCTCGGTAGTGATGTCTTCAACGATTTCAACAGTAATGAGTACGCGGCCGTCCTGCACGGTCACCCCCTGGGGCAGGTCCAATGTGGCCTGGTGCAAGAAGGTACTGTCTTTTCCGGTGACGTCAATGGGTTTGGTGGAAATGTGGCCTATGTTTCTCAGCACCGGCTCAGGCGCCCTTATTTTCACCTGGGCAGGGCTGGCTGAAACAGGCCCTACGGCAAACCCGGCCTTTGGCGTACCGGCCACCACTGCTTGTACAGGTACGATCTTTGACGGCGGAAGAGAATTGAGAGGCACGGTGACATGCACCTGATTGGGTTCAAGGCTCACTCCCGGGACTTCGTTGCCGGCTGAGTCACGGGCCGACAGCTTGACCAATTGAGTTATGGCTTCCCGGGCACCTGAGACATCGACGGAACCCTGTACATATTTCACCCTTTCCACCAGCCTCTTGGGCCCTGTGACCCTTACGGTGCCGGCGGAAGGTATGGGATCTCCTCTTTCGAAGTCTTCGTGGGGTGTACCCAGCGTTTCAATGGCCACGTCTACGTTGGCAGAAGACATAACGTCCACATGGAAACCGGCCGTCTGCGGGCTTATCTCTACAATCTTAACCCCGTAAGGTGCATCAACCGATAATTCGGCGGAAAACGTACCTTCCTGCGCCTCAGACAGGTCAGCTACCGCCTTCAATCGCTCTTCATCGATCTCGTCAAGGGTCCTGGCGCGGCCTTCCAACACCACGTTCACCTTAGGCGGATCGCTGGACACGATAAGGATTTCCTGAGGCACGTTCTCCGGAACCACGTCCACCGCCAAGACCCGCCTCTCCAAAGGGTTCTTGTCGTTGAACACCTGGACCCAGACGATGAGAGCCAGGATAACCGATATTATCTTCGCGGTATAATCGTCAGTCAGCATCTTACGTATCATTTCCAAAGCCTCCGGCTGGAAATGTAACCGGCCCCCTGTACGCCAAGGGCCTCCAGGAGCTTCTCCCTCAAGGTCTTGGCATCAAGCCCCCTGATTAGCCTGCCTCCCGAGGCGAGGGACACTGTGCCCGTCTCCTCGGATATCACTATGGCCACTGCATCAGATACCTGGGTGATGCCCAAGGCGGCCCTGTGCCTGGAACCCAGTTCCACCGTGACAGGATCCTGAGTTGGAGGAAGGAAGCTGGCAGCCGCCGCGACCCTGTCCCCTCTTATAATGACGGCGCCGTCGTGCAGGGGGCTCCCATATACGAAGATGTTCTCAATTAGCTGGCTTGTGACAAAGCCGTCGATGCGGACGGCGTCCTCCATGTATTCTTCCAGGCCCGTCTCCCGTTCCAACACAATGAGTCCGCCGGTTCTCTGAGCAGACAGGCTGAAGCACGCAGCGACCAGTTCTTCCACGATCTTCTCAACGTCGTGTTCTTGGAAGCGGAACAGGGTGCGGGAAAACAGCCTGCCTCGTCCTATCTGCTCAAGCCCTCGCCGCAGCTCGGGCTGGAACACAATGGGCAGGGCTACAAGCAACATGGTCCTTACCTGGACCAAGATCCAGTTGATGGTATAGAGCCTCGCCCACTGGGTTACGGACACGAGGACAAACAGGAAGGCAACCCCCTTGAGCAGCTGAACGGCTCTTGTCCCACGGATTATCGTGAAAATCTTGTAGAACAAATACGCCACCACTGCGATATCCACTATGGCCAGGAGCACGTCCTGCCAGGTGAAGAAACGAAGCTGTTCCAGCAAGAACCGTCCACTTCCTTTCCGTACGTCTATAGGATATCATTCGTCCGCTGCTTAAGGAAACCTTTTTTGTCTGTTTATCTCAGTCTCAAAATCTGTCAGCTCCCATCTGTCTGGGTTTTGGTCCTTTGCTTTGCTCGGGTATTGTGTATTATTGGTAGTGACACACTTGTACAGGAGGTGGACGCCATGGCCGTCTTGTTCGAGGCTCCGGGACGGCACAACACAGAGGAAGTTGCCCGGCTGGCGCTCAAACGGGCCGGGGAATTGGGCATAGCTTGCATAGTCGTGGCCTCAAACACAGGGTACACCGCAGACTTCTTTGTGGGGAAAGGCCCGAAGACGGTGGTTGTAACCCACCATGTAGGGTTCCGTGAGCCCGGGTTTGACGAAATGAGCCCCGAAACCAGGGAGAGGCTGAAAACGCAGGGCGCAGAAGTGTTAACCACCACTCACCTGTTCGCCAATGTAGAGCGGGCTGTTACCAATAAGTTCGGCGGGCTCTACCCGGGAGGCCTGATTGCCCACGCCTTGCGGATGTTTTCCCAGGGTACCAAAGTAGCGGTTGAGATCGCCGTCATGGCCCTGGATGCAGGCCTCATCCCTTACGGAGAGCCTGTAATCGCAGTAGGCGGCACGCGCAGGGGAGCCGATACAGCCCTGGTACTCATACCGGCTCACGCCCACTCAATATTTGACACACAAATTCTTGAGATAATCTGCAAACCCAGAAGGCCAAGAGACGCAAACTAAACCAGAGGTGAGCGCAAAGATGATTGATCTTTCGGATATTGCGGGCTTCCCCGTTACCCTGAACGACGATGGCTTCCTTGAATTCGGCCAGGGCGTTATGGCGCCGGAACCTGAGGCCAGAAGGCGCAGTGATATGATTGAGGTATTGCTGTATCCTGAGCAAGGCGGGCCAGACGTTCTGTATCACATGTACAGGGCCACAGGCCTTGAAAAGGACAGGATACCTATGATGAATGCCCGCTTGCGATACGATATCACCGTAATCCATCCGGGCAAGATTGGTTCGGAATACATAAAGACCTTCGGACACTACCATCCCATGGCCCCGGGACAGCTGTATACATACCCCGAAGTGTACCAAGTGCTTCACGGCAAGGCCCACTTCCTGATGCAAAAAGGCGGAGATGTCACAGGTGAGATCGAAGACTTCGTTATCGCCGATTTTGAAAAGGGGGATATCTTGCTAATCCCGCCGTTTTACGGCCACGTGACGGTCAACCCCGGAAGCGAGCCTTTGGCGATGGCCAACTGGATTGCCAGGGATTTTTCGTCAATATACGACCCGATCAGGGCCAGAAAAGGTATGGCGTATTATAATGTTGAATACAGGGGCCAGAGCATTTTCATGCCCAATGACAGTTACAGCACTCATCCCAAGCCCAGGCTCCAACAACCCGGAGATATACCGGAACTTGGCTTGTACAGGGGGAAAAGCATGTACACGTCGTGGCAGGAAGGTGCTGACTTGAACTTCCTGGTCAAGCCCCACCTGTACGCCAAGCTTTGGGAGTCCGTAGGGGCCGGGAAGGCCGGGAGCTAGTCTGTGGGAATCTTTGGATCGAGGTTGATGTGGGCTTGAACCCAAATGCCAGCATCGTCATAATTACAGGCTTGTCGGGCGCAGGGAAGTCACATGCCCTAAAGACCCTGGAGGATCTTGGGTACTTCTGTGTGGACAACCTCCCCCCGTCCCTGATACCCAAGTTTATGGAGCTTTGCTCCCAAGGAGTTGAGCCCAGGGAAAAGATCGCCCTGGTTGTGGACATCAGGGGAGGCGAGTTTTTCCAGGACCTTGCCGATGCCATGGAACAGATGACATCGGCCGGGATAAGCCCGCTGATCTTGTTCCTTGAGGCAGATGACGACACTTTGATCAAACGTTACAAGCTCACGCGTAGGAGACACCCCTTGTCCGGCCAAGGGGGTATCCTGGAGGCAATCAAGACAGAGCGGAACCGCCTCCAATCCATCCGGGACCGGGCCACCACAATCGTGGATACGTCAAACATGACCCCGGCCGATCTCAGAAGGGAACTGCTTGAGATTGTTTCCCACCACACCAAGATAAAGAAGCTGCTTATTACGGTAATATCCTTTGGGTTCAAACACGGCCTGCCAAAAGACGCAGACCTTGTATTTGACGTGCGGTTTCTGCCCAACCCCCATTACGTACATGAATTGCAGCCTCTCACAGGGCTTGAACCCCAGGTATCCAAGTTTGTGCTGGATTCACCCCTAACCAAGAGGTTCCTGCGCCACCTCACGGCATTCATGGACTTCCTGCTACCCAATTTCATCGAAGAAGGCAAGACCCACCTCACAGTCGCCATAGGATGTACCGGAGGACAGCACAGGTCGGTGGCAATAGCTGAAACCTTGAAATCCTATTTTGAGTCCAAGGAACATATGGTTGTTGTAGAGCACAGGGACATACACATTGGAGAATCCGGAGGTCCTGACGGGTGAAACGGCAACTCAGTCCCAAGATCGTGGTCATAGGCGGGGGTACAGGCCTGGCTACCGTTCTGAGAGGACTAAAGGCTTACGATTGCCATATCACGGCCATTGTCACCGTGGCAGATGACGGGGGCAGCTCAGGGGTACTTCGCAAGGATATGGGGATCCTTCCCCCGGGGGACATCAGGAACTGCCTGCTGGCCCTGGCGGAAGCCGAGCCTGAAATGGCGGCCCTGTTCAACCACAGGTTCTCCAAGGGCAGCCTAAAGGGACATAGCTTCGGCAATCTGTTCTTGGCAGCCATGACCGAGATGACAGGCGACTTTCAGGAAGCCATAAGGGCCATGTCCCGCATCCTGGCAGTAAAAGGCAAGGTGCTGCCGGCCACCTTGAGCGACGTGTCCCTGGTAGCCGAAATGGAAGACGGTTCGGTAGTGCTGGGCGAAGCAGCCATCCCTCTCGCCAACGGAAGAATCAAGAAGCTCAGCTTGCATCCGGAAGATCCTCCGGCCCTGGATGACGCAGTAGAACAAATCCGGGATGCCGACGGGATCATAATAGGGCCCGGAAGCCTTTTCACGTCCGTTATCCCAAACCTGTTGGTCAGGGGGATAAGGGAGGCCATCAGGCAATCTCATGCTTGCAAACTCTATATATGCAATGTCATGACCCAGCCGGGTGAAACCGACGGCTTCGCCGCCCTGGATCATGTGAGGGCCATAGAAAGGCACGCGGGACCGCTGTTTTCCCATGTCCTGATCAACACCGCAGGTGCTCCCAAGGATGTGCTGAGGAAGTATGCAGAAGAAGGCAAGTATCAGGTGGCCGCCGATTTGGAACAACTTAAGCAAGCAGGCTACGAGCTCATATCCGGTGACTATCTTGCAAAAGGCGATTTGGCAAGGCACGATTCACTGAAAGTGGCAGCCGCCATCACGGCTTTTGTCGACTCCCACTTCCGGAAACAAGGAGCAACTGCTTAGGGACAGGTACGTTCGGAATCCAATGAAAACCGGAAGAGACACATTTTCCAGAACGCTTAAAGAAGAGTTATCCAGGGTTGAGATAACCGGTGCATCTCAAGCCTTCTGGGAGGACTATGCCATAAGGAGCCTCCTAGAAGGCGAAGGCTGGATGCCTCAAAATCCAACCCAGGCAGAGCAAAACCGGGCAAGCCCCAAACGGCAGGCATTAACTCCCGGCACACGGGCAAGGCCGTACCTTCTGCGCAGGCTGTTTTACCTGAGAAAAAAGCTGTCAGGAACTGAACCAGCGCTGTCAGGAGTTGAAACCGCAAGCAAGGCCGGCCTGGACGACCCCCGAAACAGGCGGAGCTACCTGCGAGGAATATTCCTGGTAAGAGGTTCCCTTATATCCCCCGTCCGCGGCCACCATCTCGAAATAGCTTTGCCCACTCAAGAACAAGCTTCCCTTGTGAGGAAGCTCATAGCCGGCGAAGGGCTCAAGAGTGGGATGGTCAAGCGACGCTCCGCGTGGGTGGTTTACCTCAAAGACGCCGATGACATCTCCCAGTTCCTCGCCCTCCTGGGAGCGACACGTTCGGTGCTTAGGTACGAAGACATCAGGGTGCAGAAAACGGTCAAGAGTTCGGTTCTGAGGCAGATGAACATGGACAAGGCCAATTTGTCGAGATCCGTTGAATCCAGCGTGAAACAGATCGAAGATATCCTACTGCTCGATGAGGAAATCGGGCTAAAGCGGCTTCCCAGGGCCCTCCGAGAGATAGCAGAAGCCAGGCTGAACAACCCGGAGCTTACCATGGAAGAACTGGGCCAAACCCTCAATCCCCCTATATCGAAATCGGCGGTAAACCACAGGATAAGGAGGATAGCCCAGAAAGCCGAGAGTCTACGGAACAAATACAAGAGGGAGCAATGACCTGCCCCCTGAAATACAGTGCTATACAACCCCTATACAGCCCTCTTGCAGCGGGCCATATCCTCTTAGCCGGACTTCCGCCCCGGAGTTCTCCGCGATGTGGGTTTCAAGTACAGCGGCGGTATCACTCCAGTTCAATCTCTACCCGGTGCCCTTCCTCATCATCCTCCACGTCGATGATCTTGCCTTTGCTGCCGCCGTACATCAACGCCGCCCTGAGCTGGTTCAAGTCTATGCCCATCTCGTCAAGGTCCGGGCCCCCCATGGAAATAAACTTACTTCCCGTCCTGAGCGCCCAGTCCACCAGCCCCACAGGCAGGTTTACCATCACTTTGGGCTTGTCTTTCCCCCGTTCGGTGATGCGTACCCTCAGCCATTTGGCTTTTGTCCGCTCCGCCGGTTCAGCTTCCCCGGCCTGAGGTTCAAGGGCTTCAAGAAGCTTCAGGGCTTCGTCTACGGATATCTTGCCCTCTTTCAGCATCTGCAAGATTCGAATGCGTTCCCCTTCCATACCAGGCCCTCCTTTCAGAACACAACCCGGATCTTGCCGTTGTTGGTGGTAGCCTTTATGCGTCCTTTCACTTGAGCGTCATCGAACCCGCGGGACCGGGCCTTGTAACGCCGCCTCTGCCTGCCCATCACTTGTTCCTCCACCGCTTCCAAGTCGTCCAGGCCTTCAACTGTGATGCCACCCGATCTGGCCGTCAAATCAAGCTCATAGGCTGCGTCCTCATCCTTGCTCACATTGACGGTGATGCGTCCGTTGGCACTGCTAAACTTCCAGTTACCTGTTCCCTTTAGATCCGCAGTGACAGCCCCGTTGGCGGTTGAAGCCTCCAACTCACCGGCAACCCCTTGGTACTCTATCCTGCCATTGGCCGTGCTCACCCTGGCCTTGTCAAACTCGCAGCCCAATGCCACAACCCGTCCGTTGGCACTGCTCATGGAGCAGCTGCTTCCAAGCACATTCTCAGCGACTACCCTTCCGTTGGAAGATTTGATGTTCAACGAAACCTTTCTTGAACCAGGCACTCTCAACAAGAACCTTACAGACATGTTCCTGAAGACCGGGTCAAGATCGGTGATGGCTTTGGCCTCCAGGGACAACCCGTCATGTTTGAACTCGTAGCAGCCCTCAAGCGCTTGCTTGGCTTCATCTTCATCCCTGCCATCCACCCGTTTGACCACCGTGAGCAGGTAACCCGGTTCGTCCCAGGCCTCGACCACCACTCGGCCGTTGGTAGTGGTGAGGGTAACATCGATTTCGCCTTCATCAGGAAATTCACCCTTGATTTCATCTGTGAGTTCAAACCGCGGACCGCCAAAGGAGCGGTCTGCGAAGATCCGGGAGATCACTTTCCCGATATTGCCTGCCACGCCCTGGGCGATGTCGCCCGCCCTTACCGCAGCTCCTTCAACTTTTTGCCTTACGACGTCTTCGATGTCGGTTTCCCATGGCAACCCTCGGGACAGCCCCTCCGATATCCCTTGCGTTACCCCATGAGGCAGTTCACGGGGTTTTCCGGGTTCTAACGCGTTTAGCAGTTCAACCCCTTGTTCGGGTGTGATCTGCCCGTCGGCCACCATCTGCAAAATCAGGGTTTTCTCTTCTTTGGACATGGGACTTCCTCCTTGCCTGCTGCGCCCGGCCTACTGCATGCCGGGCATGTGTCGGACACGGTAGTCTTCCTTGGCCTCAAGCATGCAACCGGCAACCACCACGTGCTCGTCATTCACCCGACAATTGGCCCCCTACCGGCCGGAACGCTCCATTCATCCCTACTACTTGAGGTTTCTCAGCAACCGGACAGCTTCTGAAGCGGAAATCTCACCCCGAGCAAGTATATCAAGTATCTGCTTGCGCTTCTCGGCTTGCTCCCCGTCACCGGAGTGGCCTGACTCGGAATCCACCGGGTACCCGAGGGCTCTGATCAGTGCCTCCAGACGCCCTCGGACCGTCGGGTAAGAAATGCCCAGTTCCTTTTCAACTTCCCTGATGTTCCCGCGGTTCTTGATGAAAACTTCTGCGAAGTGCTTTTGTTCTTCGGTCAGGCTGCAAAACTTACACATCTTGAAGCTACCTGATATCGTTGTGTTGCACGCGGGGCATGTCAACTGGGTTACTTCCAAAGCTTCAGAACATACCGGGCAACGTCCGATTACTTCTCGTCTCACTTCTATCCCCACCTTCTGGCATTAATGATACGAGGAAATCTTTAAAATGTCAATAGCAATATTAATCTTTTTAAGGCGAGATGTTAATTTTCTTCTGGGTCGCCGGAGGCCATTCGGGGTTTATTGAAGTATTCATAGATTGTCTCGGCCAGGTGGGGTCCTATTCCCTCGGTTTTCCGAAGGTCTTCAACTGAAGCGCTTCTTATCGCATTCACGCTGCCGAAAGCTCTCAGAAGCCGCCTGATCCTCGCCGGCCCCAACCCCGGGATGTCCGACAACTCACTGTGAAGGGCTTGCTTCTGCCTGAGCTTTCGGTGGTACGCAAGGGCAAACCGGTGGGCTTCGTCCCTGAGGCGCATCACCAGGAACAAGGCGCCTGAATCCCGGGGCAACACTATAGGCTCTTTGGCGCCGGGAAGGAACAACTCTTCGTTTTTCTCAGCCAGCCCTACCACGGGGATATCCAGCCCCAGCTCGTCCAGCACCTGTTTGCCTGCATTGACCTGACCTTTGCCTCCGTCCACCACAACCAAGTCAGGGAATACCGCAAACTTGCTCTTCCTAAAGAGGGTGCTGCCCTTGGCTTCAAGCTCTGCCCGTTCATCCAGGCCCTTCCTGAACCTCCGCCACAGCGCCTCCTGCATCATGGCAACATCGTTGGGTTTGTCCCCCGTCTTGATGCGGAAACGGCGGTAAGAAGACTTGTCCGGCTTTCCGTCCTGAAGCACCACCATTGAAGCCACGGCTTCCCTGCCCGAAATATTGGATATGTCATAACCCTCAATCCTTGTGGGCAAGTTCGGGAGGTTCAATGCTTCGGCCAGGTCTTCCATGGCCTTCATTTGCTCGCCGGCTTCCCGCTTATACCTGGGCATACCGGTATCCATCATGGCCCTGGCGTTTTCCCCGGCCATCCCCACAAGTTCCTTGAGCACGCCCCGCTTGGGGGTACGCAGTTTGGCCCCTATATAACGGCTGATTTCCTCGCTGTCTTGCAGCGACACGGGGATGACAATTTCCTTGGGCACAAAGGGAGCATTGGGGTAATACTGGGTAATGAAAGCCCTTATAATCTCCGGGTCATCATCTAACTCACTCCCCGTGAGTACAAATCCTTCCCTTCCCATGAGCTTACCTTGCCGCACAGGCAGGAGAGCCACAAAGGCATGCTTGCCTGAGCGTGCCAGACCCAGTACGTCCCTGTCTTTCATATCGCTAAGCACAGCTTTTTGGCGTTCTGTCACGTCGTCAAGGGCCCTTATCCGGTCCCTGGCCCTGGCTGCATTTTCGAAGTCCAGATTGGCAGCCAGTTCAAGCATGCGCTTTTCCAGGCGATTTCTTACTTCTCTATGCCGCCCCTCGAGAAACTTGACAACTTCGCCCATGGTCTCCATGTACGCCTCCCGGCTGAGCTCGCCGGTGCACGGACCTAAGCACCGCCCTATATGGTAGTTGAGGCAGGGCCTGCTCGTCTGGGCAAGGCTTTTGTCTGAACAAGTCCTGTAAGGGAATATCCTGCGAAGGAAGGACAGGGTTTCCCGCACAGAACCCGGCCTGGTAAACGGCCCGAAATACCTGGCCCCGTCTTTGTTCATCCGTCGTACCACAGACACGGTGGGCCACTCATCGTTAAGGTTTATCCTCAAGTAGGGGTATTGCTTGTCGTCCCTGAGGAGTATGTTGTAGCGGGGCCTGTGTTTCTTGATGAGGTTGGCTTCAAGGATGAACGCCTCGGCCTCTGAATCCACCACTATAACCTCCAGGCCTTCCACCCTGGACATGAGAGCCTCCGTCTTTACAGGCAGGTTTGATGCAAAATACGACCGAACCCTGCTCCGGAGGTTTATCGCCTTCCCGACGTAGAGCACCTCGCCCCCCTGTCCCCGGAACACGTACACACCGGGAGAATCGGGCAGTGAGCTTATATGTGCTGCAAGTTCATGCCTGTCACCTTTAAACCCGGCCCACATGCGGTCGATGGAATTAGACTTCATTTGCGCCTGCCTCCGTCATCCCCCTGGCGACAGCCGCAGCTTGAAGGGTGGGCTTCACCTTGAGTACCTCCCTGAGGAATTGGCCGGTGTACGAACCAGGACTGGCAGCCACTTCTTCAGGCGTGCCCTGGGCAACTACATAGCCGCCCTCCTCGCCCCCTTCAGGCCCCAGGTCGATTATGTAATCGGCAGTCTTGATCACATCCAGGTTGTGTTCGATTACAACCACGGTGCTGCCTGCGTCTACCAACCTTTGCAGGATGTTCAACAGCTTGCGCACGTCTTCAAAATGCAGCCCGGTGGTAGGTTCGTCCAGGATATACAGGGTCCTCTCGTTGCCACGCCTGGACAGTTCCGATGCCAGCTTCACCCGCTGGGCTTCGCCTCCTGACAGGGCGGTTGCGGGCTGCCCCAGCTTTATATATCCGAGCCCTACGTCATAAAGGGTCTCCAGTTTCCGTTTGACTACAGGTATATTCTTGAAAAACTCAAGGGCTTCTTCGACAGTCATGTCCAGTACGTCGGCTATGGTCTTGCCCCTGTACTTCACCTCCAGGGTCTGGCTGTTGTACCGTTTGCCGTGGCATACCTCACACGGCACATACACATCGGGAAGGAACTGCATCTCAATCCGGATGATACCGTCACCCCTGCACGCTTCGCACCTTCCGCCCCTCACGTTGAAGCTGAACCTGCCAGGTTTATAGCCCCTCATCTTGGCTTCAGGGGTCTGGGCGTACAGCTGGCGGATATTGGTAAACACGCCTGTATACGTTGCAGGGTTTGACCTCGGTGTCCTGCCGATGGGCGACTGGTCTATGTTGATCACTTTTTCAAGTTGTTCAATGCCTTGGATCCCGTCGTGGGCGCCCGCCCGTTCCCTGGCCCCATGCAAGGCCGACGCCAGCTTCCTGTACAGGATGTTATCCACCAGAGTGCTCTTGCCCGAGCCTGACACTCCCGTGACGCATGTAAACACGCCCAGGGGAATCCTCACATCTATGTTTTTCAGGTTGTGCTCCCTGGCACCCAGAATCCTTATGAACCTGTCGGACCTACGCCGCTTCTGGGGCACGGGGATTTTCTTCCTGCCGGAAAGATAAGCGCCTGTGAGGGAATCCTGGCAGTTCATCACGTCAGCCACTGAGCCTGCCACAACCACATGGCCCCCGTCTTTACCGGCACCGGGCCCTATATCTACCACATAGTCGGCGGACCTGATGGTTTCTTCGTCGTGTTCCACCACGATCACCGTATTGCCCAAATCGCGCAGGTGCTTCAAGGTGTTCAACAGCTTGCCGTTGTCCCTGGCGTGAAGCCCGATGCTTGGCTCGTCCAACACATACAGCACCCCTACCAGTCCCGAGCCTATCTGGGTTGCCAACCGTATCCTCTGGGCTTCCCCGCCTGACAAGGTGCCGGCCTGCCTGTCTAAGGTAAGGTAACCTAAGCCCACGTTCAGCAGGAATTCCAGCCGCGCCGACAGCTCCTTTATTATCTGGCGGGCTATGAGGCGTTCCCGCTGGGTGAGCTCCAGCCCTCTGATGAACTCAAGGGCCTTGTCACACGACATCCTCGTGAGTTCGGCTATGTTGAGCCCGCCTACGGTAACCGCCAGGGCTTCAGACTTAAGCCGCTTACCTTGGCATACGTTGCACGGGACCGTGGTCATGAAGCCCTCGATCCACTGGCGGATGTAGCTGCTGGACGTCTGCTTATACCGTCTTTCCAGGTGAGCGATGACTCCTTTGTAGGTGATTGCACGGTCATACACCCTGCCGTACTTGTTTTCGTATCGGAAGGGTATTCGGTGGTCAGGAGCTCCGTACAAGAGGATATGTACATGCTCCGGAGCCAGGTCAGCTATGGGCGTGTCCGTGGAAAACCCGAGATAATCGGCTACAGCCTCCAGCAGCTGGAAGTAATAGGTTTCGGGACTGCCGTTCCACGGAGCTATGGCCCCGTCGCCAATGGACTTCCTCTTGTCGGGGATGATCATCTCAGGATCAAGTTCCATGTTGACCCCCAGCCCATTGCAAGCGGGACACGCCCCGAAAGGGCTGTTGAACGAAAACAGCCTTGGCTCAAGCTCGGGGATGGATATGCCGCAGTCAGGACATGCCAGGGACTGGCTGAAGATAAGGTCCCGCTTCTCTTCGCCCATCACTTCGATAACCACCAGGTTGCCTGAGAACTGCAGGGCGGTCTCGATGGAGTCAATAAGGCGGGGCCTGATGCCATCCCTGATTATCAGCCTGTCAACCACGGCTTCTATAGTGTGTTTTTGATGCCTGGACAGCCGTTGTCCCACCAACTCCGAGATCTCGGCGGTGACCCCATCCACCCTGGCCCTCACAAAACCTGCCTTTAGGATGTCATCAAACACCTTGCTGTACTCGCCTCTTCTCCCCATTACCAGGGGCGCCAATACCGAAAACCTGGTGCCCTCGGGCAGGGACAGCACCTGGTCAGCAATCTGATCCACCGTTTGCTGGGAAACCGGCTTGCCGCACTGGGGGCAGTGGGGATGCCCAATCCTGGCGTAAAGCAGCCGCAGGTAGTCATAAATTTCCGTGACAGTGGCCACGGTGGAGCGGGGATTGCGGCTGCCTGCCTTCTGGTCTATGGAAATGGCCGGCGACAACCCTTCTATCCGGTCCACGTCAGGTTTGTTCATGAGCCCCAGGAACTGCCTGGCGTAGGCGGACAAGGACTCAACGTACCGCCTCTGGCCCTCGGCATATATGGTGTCGAAAGCCAGGGAGCTTTTCCCAGAGCCCGACAAGCCCGTTATCACCGTCAAGGTGTTCCTCGGGATCTCCAGGTTTATGTTCTTGAGGTTGTGCTGGCGGGCACCCTCAATGATTAGGCTTCCCTTTTGCATGCTTGTAACTCCTTAGTTTGGAAGGCTTGTCTATTTGCTTCTCCAGTTCAAATATCATATCCCGCAGCAGGGCCGCCCGCTCAAATTCGAGCCTGGCTGAAGCTTGTTTCATCTCAGCCATGAGTTCGGCTATGAGTTCAGGCACTGCCTCTTTGGGAATCTCGTCAAAGCTCTTGTCTTTGAGCACGGCTTCCGGCTCAAGGGGCTTGCCGTGTTGGATCACTTCGTGAATCTGCTTCTGGACGGTCTGTGGCACAATTCCGTGCTTTTGGTTATACAAGGTCTGCTTGGCCCTGCGCCGCTCAGTTTCCCTGATGGCCCGTTCCATGGAGCCGGTGATGGTATCCGCATACATTATGACCTTGCTGTTGACGTTCCTTGCAGCCCTGCCGATAGTCTGTATCAGGGACGTCTCAGACCGCAGAAAACCTTCTTTGTCTGCATCGAGAATGCAAACCAGGGACACTTCAGGCAGATCCAGCCCTTCTCTGAGCAAGTTTATGCCTACGAGCACATCAAACACTCCCAGGCGCAGGTCCCTTATGATCTCCATCCGCTCTATGGTTTCCACGTCGGAGTGCATATACCTTACCTTCAGCCCGGTTTCCCGCAGGTACTCGGTTAGATCCTCGGCCATGCGTTTGGTTAAGGTTGTGATCAAGACCCGTTCGTTCCTGTCGATCACCTTCCGCACTTCGCCTATCAGATCGTCTATCTGGCTCTTGACCGGCCTCACGTCAACCACGGGATCGACCAGCCCCGTAGGCCTTACCACTTGCTCTGCGATCTGGGTTGCCATCCTGAGCTCAAACTCACCGGGCGTGGCGGATACGTATATCACCTGACCGACTCTGTCCATAAACTCGTCAAAGGTAAGGGGCCTGTTGTCAAAGGCTGACGGCAGCCTAAAACCGTAGCTCACCAGGGATTCTTTCCTTGAACGGTCGCCGGCATACATGGCCCTGAGCTGGGGAATGGTCACATGGGACTCGTCTATTACCACCAGGAAATCCTCGGGGAAGAAATCCAACAGGGTGTACGGAGGCTGGCCCGGAGCCCGGCCGGTAAGGTGCCGGGAGTAGTTTTCAATCCCGGAACAGTACCCCATCTCCTGGAGCATCTCGAGGTCGAAACGCGTTCGCTGTTCCAGCCTGTACGCTTCGAGGATCTTGCCCTGGTCCCTGAGCTCCTTGAGCCTTTGATCCAGCTCTTCTTCAATGGACTGTATCGCCCGGCGCATTTTGTCGCCTTTCACCACATAGTGGGTGGCCGGGTAAATCATAACGTGGTTTATCTCCGCAAGGGCCCGGCCGGTGAGCACGTCAAACTCGAGCAGCCTGTCGATTTCGTCGCCGAACAGTTCAACCCGCACTGCCTTCTCAGAGTAGCCCGCCGGGTAAATCTCGATGGTGTCGCCTCTCACCCTGAAAGTGCCCCGCTGAAAGTCTATGTCGTTCCTGGTGTACTGGATGTCCACCAGGCGCCTCAAGATGGCGTCCCTATCCCTTACCATGCCCTTACGCAACGACAATCCTAGGTCCCTGTAATCTTCAGGCGAACCCAGGCCGTATATGCATGAAACGCTCGCCACGACCAGCACGTCCCGCCGCTCAAAGAGGGCACACGTGGCCGAGTGCCTGAGTTTGTCGATTTCCTCGTTGATCGCGGCATCTTTTTCTATGTACGTATCAGTCTGGGGCACATACGCCTCAGGCTGGTAATAGTCGTAGTAGCTGACGAAATACTCCACGGCGTTGTTGGGGAAGAAGTGGCGAAACTCGCTGGCAAGCTGGGCTGCCAGTATCTTGTTATGAGAAATCACCAAAGTGGGCCGGTTGAGCCTGGCCACAACATTGGCAATGGTAAACGTCTTCCCGGACCCTGTCACCCCGAGCAAGATCTGATGCTTGTGGCCCTTCTGTATGCCTGAAACCAGAGTCTCGATGGCTTCAGGCTGGTCCCCTTTGGGAGTAAATTCGGACACCAGTTGAAATCCTTGCATTGCCATTCCCCCGTTCACCCATTATAACTTCACGTGGCAATGCAATCAAATGTTCTATATATGTGTCTCCTCCGCATCTGAAATGGTGCATTACATGCACCGTTAGTGCGGCTTTGTCGAACCGGAAGAGCAGTGGCCCATCCCGTGCACCCTTTACCAGATTCCTGCTACCTACAACGAACAAACCGGCGCATCGCGTGCGCCGGTTTCACGGTTCTGCGACCCACTGTGCTTTATCTTGCTTGCTACCTGTCAGAACCTCCCTTGTTATCGGCCCCGTCCCCATCTTCTCCGCCCTTACCTTCTTCGTCCTTACCTTCTCCGTCCCTACCTTCTCCGTCCTTATCTGCCTTGCCCTTAATCAGGTTCTTTATGAACCTGAGCAGGGGGCCTTCTGAGGTGGAACCGGCCATAGGCTTGTCGTCAGGCTCGGGCACAGGGATAATGCCCAACTCCTCACCGGCTTCCCGGCGCACTTCCACCCTACGCAAAGCCTGGCTGCCACGGGAGTCGTGAATCCAAAGGGACACGGGCCCGGATGTACCGGCCAGGGCAGCTTCAAGGGAATTTCTGTCCGCAACGTGGACATCGTCCACCAAGCGGATTATGTTGCCGCTCTTCAGCCCCGCCCTTTTTGCAGGGCTGCCTTCGGCCACGTCAAGGAGCAAGACCCCTTCTTGAACCGGGGTGTAGATGGGCTCCTGCCCGTACTCCTCGCGGAGCCCCGCCCTGATCACTAACTCGTGGCCGATAGGGGCAAACAGGGTAGCCACCCATGCAAAGGGCTGCCATTTCGACCCGGCAACCGAGAGGATGAGCAGGGCTATGCTGAACAGCATGAGGTTTCTTGAGGTGATCCTTGCCTTGTCCCTGGGAGCCCTGGCTATGGCAATATCCCCGTATCCCAGGGCAGCTATCAGGGGCATCATGGCGAACACAGGGTGGCCTGGGCCGGGGATGTCAGGCGCCTTAATCAGGGGCCACCAGTCAGGCAGGTATATCAAATCAGGCACCTGTGACAGATCAGGCACCTTGATCAAGAGCAACACTATCAGAGGGATCGGCCAAAACCGCTGCAAGGCAAAGCCTCCCACCACGTCCCCGTTCTCATGGGAAAGGTAAAGCGGGGTAGAGCAAGTGTGGCCTGAAAGCAATATGAGAAAAGCTTCCGCAGCGTGAAGACAAGCCACAAGCGCCATGAGTGCGGGCACGTTTACCTTGGGCCATCCGAAGATCAAGTGGCTTAGGGCGGCCAATCCGCCTGCGTAGGAAAAACACAAAAGCCTTGGGCTGAACAGGTACAAGAGCAGGGCAACAGGCATCAGATAGGCGATACCGCTGTCTGTCACCGACACGCCGATAAACACCATCAACAAGCTGGCCAAGAGTCCCCCGAGCAAACCCAGGCCAACCGCGCTGAGGGTCTGCCAAAAAGCCTTATTTGATGCCGTACCGTACAGCCTTTCCTCAGTGCGTTGAACCCTGGCGTACTGGCTTGCAATCAGCACCAGCACCACAAGGTAAAGCACATCCACTGCCGGGTTTGAGAATATGCCCGGATACGCACGCAAAACCGACTTAACCAGTTGAAACAGAGGGCCCACACCCATTGCCCCTTTCGCCCAATAGCCTGGATGAAAACGTTGTCAAGATCTTGTCAGGACATTGTCCCGACGTTTTTAGGACGTTCCTGAAACCTCCGCCCTGGCCAGTTCAATCGCTTTGGCCAGTTGTTCCTCGTCCCCTTCTACAAGTATGTCCGGCTCAAGCCCCTTGCCGTTAATTGAGCGCCCGTTAGGAGTAAAATACTCTGCTATAGTCACTTTTACAACCGAACCGTCCTTGAGCTTATACGAATTTTGCACCAGGCCTTTGCCGAAAGTCGGGGTGCCTATCAGGGTCCCAACTTCGTAATCCTGTATGGCCCCTGCCAGGATCTCGGAAGCGCTGGCCGTCCCTCCGTTTACCAAGACGAACAAGGGTTTGTCAATCCCCGGGCCCTTGGACGTATAACTGGTTTCCTCAAAGGACTTGCCCTTGACGGTTACCACGTTGCCTTCGGGGACGAACATCCTTGCGATGTCAATGCACCTGTCCAGCAGCCCGCCTCCGTTATAGCGCAGGTCCAGGATGATTGCTTTGGCACCTTGACGTTGGAGTTCTTGCATGGCTTCCGCCATGGCAAGGGCGGATCCCTCGTTGAACGTTATGAGTTCGATGTACCCTATCCCTTCTTCTTTCATCTCATACTCCACTGCAGCGATGGTTATGTCTTCCCTTACTATGGTTACGTCAAACGTGTCTCCGTCCCGGTATATGGTGAGCGTCACCTCGGTGCCTGCAGGCCCCCTGATCAGGGCTGCAGCCTCGTCACCGCTGGACACCGGCTTGCCGTCAACTTTGATTATGAAATCGTTGACCCTGAGCCCCGCAGCTTCAGCAGGCGCACCCTTCATAGGAGATACGATGCATACCCCGCCGTCCTTATCGGTGATGGTTACCCCTATCCCTGAATACTCGCCGCTTGTGCGTATATAAAACTCGTACCATTCTTCCTGGGTCATGTACACGGAATACGGATCCCCCAAAGCGGCCACCACGCCCCTGGCGGCGCCTTCCAAGATCTCTGCCTGGTCAAAGTCTTTGTAGTAGGTGTTTTCCAGCAAGCGGATAATGCCCAGAACCTTACCCACAGGCGTGAATTGAACCAGAGCATATGCGCCCAGGCCGGCGGTTACCAGAACCGCTAGGAGAGCAGCGACTATGCATAACCTTACGGCCTTTGACCTGGAAATCGTATCCACTCACATCACCGTCTTTCTGTCCCAAGATACACACATGGGTAGTAAACAACAAACCGGTCTGAAACTACCTGACTAAGTTACATTCAGTCTAGCACAACCGCGCCCCTCCCTCTACAGCTGACAAGCTGTGCCAAGCCGGGAGTAAGCTGCAAAGGGATTCAAGAGAGCTCCCTGTAAAACAAAGCAGGCTGCCCGGTGGTTCCCAGCACCGGACAGCCCCGAATTGTCTTGCGTGTTATGTATATCCTAAAATTGAACCCATTTCCTGGGATCATCGGTGGCCCCGTTGATGCGCACCTCAAAGTGGAGGTGGGGACCTGTGGACACGCCTGTGCTCCCTACAAGGGCGATTGTCTGCCCCCTGGTCACCACATCGCCCTTACTCACAAGCAGTTTTGAACAGTGCGCGTAAAGGGTGGATATGCCTCCCCCGTGGTCTATGACCACATAATACCCGTAGCCCGAATCCCTGGTGGCTACGATGACAGTGCCATCCTCTGCGGCCTTAATCGGAACACCGCTGTCCACCGCTATGTCAATGCCCGAGTGGAACCTGTAGTACTGCAGTATGGGATGCCACCTGTTGCCGTATTCAGAGCTCACCCAGCCGCCTTGGACAGGACGAATCATTGACAACCCTTCTTTTTTCTCCCGCTGGTGGCCCTGGGCTTGAAGCTCCTTGATCAGCTGCTCTAAGGCCTTGGATTCACGCTCGATTTGATCCAGGGCCTCTTCCAGTTTCTTGCGGTCCTGTTGGAGTTGGGCCAAGTACCTCTCCCTGTCGGCGCTGCGGGAAGCCACTTGAGCCCGTTTTTGCTCCTGCTGGTTCTTTGCCAGGGTAAGAGCTTGTACATCTTGTTCAAGCAGTTCTTTCTTGTCGGCGAGCTCCTGCCTTAATAGCTTGTACTCTTCTATGAGGCGGGAATCTTCCTGGGCGATTTCACGGAGGTAATACAGTTTGGCCATGAACTCAGACACGCTCTTTGAGTCCAGGAGCACTTCAAGGTAGGAAGTCCGTCCCGCCTTATACATGCAAACCAATCTGTCGCAAAACAGTTCCCTTTTTTCTTCGGTTTTCTTTTCCACTTCGGCGATTTCTTGTTCCGTCTCTTCTATCCTGTCGGAAAGATACTGTATCCTGGCCAGCAGGTAGTCAAGTTCCCGCTGGGCAAGCTCAAGCTCCAGTTCAAGCTGTTCAAGTTCTTTCATTACGGAGCTCTCAGAACGCTTCTTGGCTTCGATTTGCTTCTTGGTTTCCTCAATCTCTTTCTGCATTTGCTCGAGCTCGGAGTATTTTTCATCCAGTATGCCCGCCCTGGCAATCGGGACGGCCTTGACCGCCTGGATTGCCAACACCAGGGCCAAGCAAAGCACGCACAGATAAGCGGTTCTTCCTCTCCTCATGCCTATGTACCTCCGGAAAAGCCTAGACTCTCAGGTGCCGCCTCACTGAAAAAGCAGAGCCTGTGAGGCCAACTATCACACCCGTCAAAGCCATGATCCCGAACATCTCCTGTATGGACTGGGTTTCCAGGCCCACTATGGGCATAAACGGTATGAACTCGGCGATTTTTCCCGCTACCCAGTTGTAGACCCCTACGGCAAACCCAGTGCCCAAGGCGCTGCCCAGAAGCCCGAGGAATACCCCTTCAAGCAGAAAGGGCATCAGAACGAAACCGTCAGTAGCCCCCACCAGTTTCATTATCCCGATCTCCTGCCTCCGGGCGTCAATCGCAAGCCTAATAGAGTTGGCTATGACCATCACTGCCACAATGCCTACAATCAACATGCCGCCCAAGGACAGGTATTGCACGGCCTTGCCGATTTGTGCCAGCCGTTCTGAGACTTCTTCCTGATAGATCACATCGTTTATAACGTCGATACTCTTGAGCGCCTCGACCACGACAGGTATTTGCTCCGCACCTGTCGTATTTACCCTCACGCTCGGCGGGAGAGGACTATCCTCTTCCAGGGAATCCAGCACAGACGCTTTGTCTTTGAACATATCCTTGAGTTCTTCCAGAGCTGCTTCTTTGCTGACGAACTTCACTTCACTTACGCCGGGCATGTCCCGTATCTGGGTTACGGCAGCCGCCAGCTCCGCATCTGAGGCTTCCTTGTTCATGTAAGCTTGGATCTCCATCTGGCTTTCAGCCATCTGGTACATATAGCCCAGGTTGATGGAGACCAGGAAGCTTGTCCCAAGCAGAAAAAGGGCGAAACCTGTTGTGAGGGAAGAAAGGAACGACGACAGCTTGTTCCGCCATAGGCTGCGGAAAGTTTGAGAAAACATATATCCTATGAGCCTCAACAGCTATACGCCCCTCTTCTTTCATCCCGCACAAGGGTACCGTCCCTGAGTTCCACAACCCGCTTTCTAAGGTTATTGACGATATCCTGGGCATGGGTGGCTACAACCACCGTTGTCCCGTAAAGGTTTGCACGTTCCAGCAAGCTGAAGATTTCCATGGATGTCTTAGGATCCAAGTTGCCGGTAGGCTCGTCCGCAAGTAAGATATCAGGGTTCCTCACAAGCGCCCTGGCAATAGCTATCCTTTGCTGCTCGCCCCCTGAAAGCTCGTTTGGGAATGCCTCGCGCCTGTCCAAGAGCCCAACCAGGTTGAGTGCCTGGCTTACCCTCCGGTTGATCTCCCGCCTGGAAGTGCCTGTAACCTCAAGGGCGAACGATACGTTTTCCCACGCATTCTTGTGTTCCAGGAGTTTGAAATCCTGAAACACTACGCCGATCCTCCGCCTGAAGTACGGGACTTCGCGTCTCCGCATTTTCGCGAGGTCTTTCCCCAAGACGAACACCTGGCCCCCGGAAGGCGTCTCTTCCCTGTATATCATCTTGATAAGGGTGGACTTGCCTGCGCCGCTTGCGCCCACCGCAAAAACAAATTCGCCCTTATCTATATGCAAAGACACTCCGTTAAGGGCCTTAACACTGCCGTTATATACCTTGGAAACGTTCCTAAAGCTGATCAACGAATATGTCACCTGCCGGACCGAGCAACAGCAGCAACCGCTGCACTGTCATATTATTCGACACGATCTGAGCCAATCCTGTTCCCGAAAAAACTGGAAAAGGCGCGAACCTGCGTGATTTGGCGACAGACCCTCTCTTGTTCCTCAAATCTCCCGCTTACCGGCTCTCGCTTGCAAGCTCCCGTTTGCGTCTCCCGTGTCCAAGCCTCCGTCTACTGTCTGCCGCTTACGATCTTCCGCGCAACCTCGCAATAATGTTCGGAAGTAAGCCCGTAATGCTTTATCAGGGCTTCAGCCGAACCCGATTCACCGAATTCGTCGTTTATCCCCAAGATCGCAACGGGAACAGGATGGTTCCTGGCGGTGACCTCGCACACAGCGCTGCCCAAGCCGCCTATCACGCTGTGTTCCTCGCAGGTCACTATGGCCTTGCTGCGTTTTGCTATCTTAACCAGCAGGTCTTCATCAATGGGCTTCACCGAAGCCATTTCTGCGACTAAACAAGGGATACCCTCTTTTTCGAGGGCACGGGCTGCCTCAAGTGCCGGGGCCACCGTGATCCCACACGCCACAAAAGCCATATCGAAAACACGGCCCTCTTCCAGCACTGCGTTGAACTGGCCGGGAACCTCAGGCTCAGGCCAAAGCACCAACCCCTTGCCTATCTGAAACCCTGCATCCTCGGGGTATACCTGGGGTACCTTTGCCCTGCCCAACCGTATGTACACCGGCCCGTCATGGGAAGCGGCAGCCATCACAGCCAGCCGGGTCTGCCTGGCATCACTCGGCACAAGCACCGTCATCCCAGGGAGGGCCCGCATCAGTGCAATATCTTCCAGGGCTTGATGGGTGGCGCCGTCTTCACCTACGGTGATCCCTGCGTGGGAAGCGGCGATCTTTACGTTGAACCGGGGGTACGCGATTGACTGGCGGACCTGGTCGTAGGCCCTGCCTGCGGCAAACACCGCAAAGGTTGATGCAAAAGGGATTTTGCCTGAATGGGCAAGCCCTGCGGCAATCCCCATCATGTTGGCTTCGGCAATTCCCACGTTGAAGAACCTTTCAGGAAACTCCTGGGCGAAAGCCGAAGTCCTGGTCGACGAAGACAGGTCGGCGTCGAGCACCACGATATCAGGATTCTGCCTGCCCAGTTCCACCAGGGCCTCCCCGTAAGCATCCCTTGTTGCCTTCATTTGAGACATCCGTATCACCTTTTCAATGCTTATGTGAATGTTCGCGTGACATGCGCGTGACCTGAAACGCTTACTTCGCTCAAAGGGCTGATCCACTCAAGCATCCGTTAAGCAGCCCTCCATTGCTAAACAGCCTGCAATTGCTTCAACGCTTCCTCCAGCTGGCCTGGGTTGGGCGCCTTGCCGTGCCAGTCTTTCTCCCCCTCCATGAAGCTGACTCCCTTGCCTTTCACCGTGTCAGCCACTACCACTGCAGGCTTTCCTTTTATGTCCAGCGCTTGCTGAAACACATCCAAAAGGATGTCGACCCTGTGGCCGTCCACCCTGAACACGTGCCAGCCAAACGCCCTGAACTTGTCATCGATGGGATCTATGCTCATGACGTCCCTTACCCGGCCGTCTATCTGAAGCCCGTTGTGATCCACGATGGCTATGAGGTTATCGAGTTTGTAATGGCTCGCCGCCATGGCAGCCTCCCAGATCTGGCCTTCCTGACATTCCCCGTCACCTAACAGCACCCATACGTTGTAATCCTTTTGATCCAGCCTACCCGCCAGGGCCATGCCTACCGCCATGGACAGCCCCTGACCCAAGGAGCCTGTGGACACCTCTACGCCGGGCACCTTCTTGCAGTCCGGGTGGCCTTGGAGGGGCGAACCTAATTGTCTCAAGGTGTCCAGCCAGTCCGCCGGGAAAAAGCCGCGTCCGGCCAGGGCCGAATACAGCACAGGTGCAGCATGGCCTTTGCTCAGAACAAACCTGTCCCTGTCCGGCCAATCGGGCTCATCAGGCTTAACCCTCAGAACTTCGCCGAAATACAAGGTCGCAACTATGTCTGCGGCGGAAAGGGAGCCGCCGGGATGGCCGGACCCTGCTTTAGCGGTCATCTTGACGATGTCGATCCTGATTTCCCGGGCTTTTTGCTCAATAAACCGTATCAGACTCTCCTTGTTCCCTGGATTCTGCATTGTGTGACTCCCCTTTTTCCCTGGTCCGGTCAAACATGCTCAGGAGCTGGACCCTGGCGGCAAACTCCAAGAGAGCCAGGTTGCGCCAAATCCTTGCCGGTTCCAACACCATTCTCCAGAGCCATTCCAGACCGGCCTCTTGTACGCGTCCAGGAGCCCTCTTCTTAGCCCCTGAAAGCACATCCAAGACGCCTCCCAGGCCGATTCCGACTTTGGCCCCCAACCGGTTTCTGTATTTCCACAGGAATTTCTCCTGCCTGGGAGAACCCATGGCGCAAAAGATTACATCCGGCCGGGCGGAGGCGATCTTTTCCGCCACTTGTTGCTCTTCCTCGGGCATAAAGTAACCGTGGTGGGTTCCGCATATCCTTACTCCGGGTATGGACTTAACCACGTTTTCAGCTGCCTTTTCCGCCACCCCGGGCTTGCCGCCGGCAAAGAAGAACCTGGGGGAAGGTTTTTTCCTCAAGAGTGCATCGGCAAGGTCAACTCCTGTAACCCTTTCAGGCAGCTTGACCCCTTGCTTCCTGGCGGCCCAAAGAATGCCCATCCCGTCCGGCACGATCAGGTGGGCGTTTTCAAGGATGTCCATGAATTCCGGATCCCTTTGGGCTGTCATGACCATGATGGGATTTGCCGTCACCACAAGCCTGGTGCAATTGTCTTCCCGGCTCATCATCCACTCCAAGGCACTAACTGCACCCTGGAGCGTTATGGGATAGAACTCGACGCCCAAGATTCTCACAGACAAGTCAACATCCACCCTTTTTCTGATGCACCATGAGTATCTTACGCCACTTTTCTACAACAAGTCCATCCGATCCTCTGTTTTCGCCTTAGCTATTGCTGCTTGGGACTGGGAGGTTTTTCTGTTATGATCCCGTCAGAAGATAAGGGACGGGAGTGTAGACGTACTCAAGAAACGGGGTGCTGTATGTGAAGCGTATCCTCCTGTCAGGATACTACGGGTTCGGCAACACGGGAGACGAAGCCATCCTGGCTTCGACGGTGAAAGCCCTTAGACAAGCACGCCCGGATCTTGAGATCATGGTGTTGTCGGAACACCCAGATGAAACCGGCAGCACTTACGGGGTGAGAGGGTTCCACAGGATGAGCCCTACCCAGGTCCTAAAGGCGATTCACCTCGCAGACCTCGTGGTTTTCGGCGGAGGCAGCCTGCTCCAAGACATCACTTCTCTAAGATCCCTGATTTACTACCTTTCCATCATCCGGCTATCCCGCCTGTCCGGCAAACCCGTGGTGGTGTACGCAAACGGGATCGGCCCCATAAGATCCAAGTTAGGCAGGTTCCTCACTAAGCATACCCTGTCAAGAGTGAAAGCGATAACCGTCAGGGATGCCGAATCTGAAACGGAACTCAGAAGGCTCGGGGTGCCCTTGCCGGTACAAGTAACCGCAGATCCCGCGTTCCTGCTGGACCCATCCCCCGACCACATGGCCGATTCCATCCTCAAGGAGCACGGGATTGGCTCTTCCAAAGGGATCGTATGGATCGCTTTGCGCCGGATGAACACCCCACCGTGGTTCCTGAACCAGATCCAAGATCTCATTGGCTGGCTGAGGCAGGAACACAGGGAACCGTCTTTTCTGGCAATGCAAGAGCGTGACCTGGCTGTGGCTCAAGTACTTAACCGGGAGCTGGTTTCAGCCGGGCAAAAACCCATGCCCACGGTGTCCGGCATTTCCCCTGAAGACGCCTTGAGCATCCTGGGGAAAGGGGACTATTGTCTGGGGATGCGCTTGCACACCCTGATCCTCTCGGCCAGGGTCGGGGTGCCATTCATGGGGGTAGAAATAGACCCGAAAATCGGCGCTTTCTGCAGGAGCACCGGCTGCCCGGCGATGCCCGGCCCCGATCCTCAAGAACCGAACTTCAGCATCGTGGACGAGTTCAAAGCCTTCATGCAAGACGGGGATAAACTAAGGCAGGCACTCCAGGAGCACCTGCCCCGGTTCCGCTCACTGGCAAGGCAAAACATAGATATGGTGCTTAGCTATCTCCGGTGATCTTCCTGTTGTCGATGGGTCTGGATACCGCCATGCTTCAGAGCCGTCTCGAATGCCCCTCCGTCCTCTGTGCCGTAATCCCTGGGCCCTATCCGGTCGGGCCGCACTGCTTCATTGTAGGCTCTCCCTGCGCTTAGAAACGCCGGGCACAAATGTCAGACAGCCTAGGTCGTACTACTTTATCGTGAACTCTCCCCGCACCATGACGATGGCATCTGACGTAGCCTTGATTCCCCTTCCGTCATCCCTGGGAACCAGCAACAGGTGGTTGGCAGGGACTGCCGAGCCACCGCCGAGATCAACGCCCTGGGTAACATCGCACAGGCCCCCGAGCTCCGAATCTATTACCGTAGCTTGTCCGCCCCTGAGGATGATCTCAGTCCCGGAGTAGCCTATCAGGGTTTGCCCAGAGGCAAGCTCAACCACACTCATCTTGAGCCTTGAGTTAACATATGAGTCAACATATGCCTTGGTAACCAAGGGATCGCCCTCGCTACCCGGTAAAGGCATGTTGGATGCGGCAAACCCCTTGCCAAACCACCTAAGGGCCGCGCCTACGGCCACCAACAACACTGCGTAGATCAACCCTTTCTTCCTGCCTGCCATCTCCACCTCTCCTTTCCCTTTCCCTATCCTGAAGCGTCCTGCCTTAGCTTGGCGTATATGAAGTCGTCGATGTCGCCGTCCATGACCCTTTCCACACTGCCTGCTTCTACTCCGGTGCGGTGGTCTTTGACCAAGGTGTACGGTTGGAAAACGTAAGACCTTATCTGACTGCCCCATGCAATTTCCTTTTGAGGCCCTCTCAACGCCTCAATCTGCTTCATCCGCTCTTCTTCTTTGAGCGCCAGAAGCTTCGCCTTGAGCATCCTCATGGCCAGGGCCTTGTTGGAATGTTGGGAGCGCTCGTTCTGACAAGTGACCACTATACCGGTGGGGATGTGGGTAATCCTCACCGCCGAATCGGTCTTGTTTACATGCTGCCCTCCTGCACCCGAAGATCTAAAGGTGTCGATCTTGAGATCTTCGGGGTTGATGTCTATCTCTGCCTCTTCCTCTATTTCAGGCAGCACATCCACAGACGCGAAGGAAGTGTGACGGCGCTGGTTGGCGTCAAACGGGGATATCCTTACAAGCCTGTGGACCCCTTTCTCAGTGCGCAGAAAACCGTAGGCATAGTCTCCCCGAACGGAAAAGCTCACGCTCTTCAGCCCGGCCTCTTCCCCCGGGAGTATGTCCAGGGTTTCCAGCTGAAAGCCCTTGCGTTCCGCCCAACGGGAATACATCCGGTAAAGCATGCTCACCCAATCCATGGCTTCGGTACCGCCTGCGCCTGCATGGAGGGTTACAATCGCATCCCTGGAATCGTACTCCCCTGAAAGAAGTGTCTCAAGTTCAAAATCACGGACCTTGAGGGCAGCTTGTTTCGCAGATTCGGTGAGATCGGGCAAGAGCTCCAGATCCCCCTCTTCTTCCGCCATCCGGGCGATATCGATGCTGTCCCTGATCAAGACCTCAAGTTCCCTGTACCGCTTGATTTTGTCCTCAATCCGGCTGATTTCAGTGCCCACTCTCTTGGCTCTCCGCCGGTCTTGCCAGATTGACGGATCTTCCATCTGCTTCTTCAGGGAAGCAAGTTGCTGCTCAAGCCCTGGGAAGTCAAAGAGACCTCCCGATATTGCTTAGTCTTGCCTGCAATGTCTCAAACTCGCTTATGACCTGTTCGTACATGCCTGTTCCCCCTAAACCTAATTTGGCTATGGTATTCGCCACCGCTACGCAAGTTTACCGCAGCAGTGCTTGTACTTCTTGCCGCTACCGCAAGGGCACGGAGCATTGCGTCCGACTTTCCTTACAGCTTGCCCTGCAGGTGCCCTACCGGCTGCAGCTGCCTGATGGGACCTTGGAGTTGGCCTCCTGGAACCGGGAACTCCCGCCCCTCCGGCGGCCACCTGTGTCCGGCGCCGCCTGGCGGCTTCACCGGTGCCCGCTAAGGTTACCCTGAAAATATAAGACACTGTGTCTTTTTCGATGCTTTGAACCATGCCTTGGAAAATCTCGTAACCTTCTTTTTGATACTCAAGGAGAGGATCCCTTTGCCCGTACGCCCGGAGGCCGATACCTTGCCTAAGGCTTTCCATGGCCTGAAGGTGGCCTATCCACTTCTGATCCACCACCCTTAGGAGTATCAGCCTCTGTATGTCCTGGAAGTGCTCACCCAAGATCTCTCCTTTTTGTCTGTATGCGGCATGGAAAACCTGGGTGACTGCCTCAAGTGCTTCCTCCCTGGAAGGGGACTGCTGGAATACGGACGCAAAATCCGCGTCAGGCAAGATTTCCTTAAGATATGATTCCAGCCCGGCGAGGTCAGCTTCAGCCTGGGACACACCGGGAGCCCAGAACAGGTCAAAACCCAAGGCAATCGACCTTTCCATCATCCCCAGGACTATCTCTGACAGATCGTCCCTTTCCAGCACTTCACGCCTCTGGGCATAGATCACTTCCCGCTGCTTGTTCAGGACGTTGTCGTATTCAAGCACGTTCTTTCTGATTGAGAAATTATGAGCTTCTATCCTTTTCTGGGCGGTCTCCACCGATTTGGTGATCAGGGGATGCTCTATGGGTTCGTCTTCGGCAAATCCCATCTTCTCCATCACGCTGCCAATCAGGTCGCCGCCGAACAGCCTCATAAGTTCGTCCTCTATGGACAAGTAAAACCTCGATGAACCGGGATCTCCCTGCCTGCCGGCCCGCCCCCTCAGCTGGTTGTCTATCCGCCTCGCTTCATGCCTTTCAGTCCCGATAACGTGGAGGCCGCCTAAAGCCACAACCTCCTCGTGCTCCCTGTCTGTGAGCTTCTTGGCTCTTTCATAGAGTTCCCGGTACCGCTTGCGTGCCTCCATTACCGTGTCCAGGTACTCGTCTGTTTCACCCGAGCTTATCTTCGCCATCATCGCCTGTGGAAGCACTTTTTCAGTGGCCACGGCAATCACATCGGGCTCGAAACCTTCCTTCCTGAGGGCGGAACGCGCCATGAACTCAGGGTTCCCGCCCAGGAGTATGTCCGTGCCCCTTCCGGCCATATTGGTGGCTATGGTCACGGCCCCTTTCCTCCCGGCCTGGGCCACTATCTCAGCTTCCCTTTGGTGATGCTTGGCGTTGAGCACTTCGTGGGGGATCCTTCTTTTCTTAAGCATCCCGGACAAGACTTCGGATTTTTCAACTGACCTGGTACCCACAAGCACAGGCCGCCCGGTCTTGTGAAGTTCTACTATCTCTTCCGCCACCGCGTTGAACTTAGCTTTTTCCGTAGCCCAGATGGAATCGGGCATGGCGGTTCTTATGAGAGGCTTGTTGGGAGGTATCTGCACCACGTCCATGCCGTATATCTGGATGAACTCAGCCTCCTCAGTGGCAGCCGTCCCCGTCATCCCCGCCAGCTTCTTGTACATCCTGAAGAAGTTCTGCACCGTTATGGTGGCAAGCACGTCCGACTCCTCCCGCACAGTAACCCCTTCTTTGGCCTCTATGGCTTGGTGGAGCCCGTCGGAAAACCGCCTGCCAGGCAGGAGACGGCCTGTGAACTCGTCGACTATGAGCACTTCGCCGTCTTTGACCACGTAGTCCACGTCCCGGTGCATGAGTTCCTTTGCTTTTACCGCCTGCTTGACGTAATGTTCGATACCTATGTTTTCTTCTGAGGAGATGTCGTCAATCCCCAGGTAATCCTCGATGAGGCCAATCCCTTCTTCGGTGAAAGCCACTGTCTTGGCCTTTTCTTCCACTGTGTAATGTTTATCCCTGACCATCCGGTCCGCCAGGAGCTTGAACTTGCGGTACTTATCCGTGGAACCCTGGACCTGGCCGGAGATGATCAAGGGGGTCCTTGCCTCGTCTATGAGGATGGAGTCCACTTCGTCGATTATGGCGTAATCCAGGACGCCCTGGACCAGGTCCTGCTTACGCAAGGCCATGTTGTCCCTCAAGTAGTCAAACCCGAATTCGGCGTTGGTCCCGTATACTATCGGGCACGAATACGACCGCCGTTTGGCGACAGGATCCATGCCCGGCACCACCAATCCCACTTCCAGCCCCAGGAACCGGTAAATCTGGCCCATCCATTCTTTGTCCCGGGATGCCAGGTAGTCATTGACGGTCACCACATGGACGGTATGCCCGCCTATGGCGTTGAGGTATGCAGGCAAAGTGGCCACCAGGGTCTTGCCCTCGCCTGTCTGCATCTCCGCAATCCGTCCCTGGTGAAGCACGATGCCGCCCATTACCTGCACACCAAAATGCCTCATATCAAGCACACGCCTGGCGGTTTCCCGCACCACCGCAAAAGCTTCAGGCAGGAAGCTGTCAAGGGATTCCCCCCTTGAGCTGCGTTCCCGGAACTCTCCGGTCTTGGCCTGAAGCTCCTGATCTGAAAGTCGTCTCATATCAGGCTCAAGCTTGGATACGGCCTGGACAATGCGGGACAGCTTGCGCAATTCCCGTTCGTTTGAGTTAAGCAGATTTCTGAATATAGACACGGTTATCCCCTTTTCACCTTACACTGTAAGACAGTTTTGGCCTTCCATATTCATGTCAGCGTGCTCATCCTGGCCATGCTAATGCTGGCAGTGTTCATCCCAGCCCTGTTCACATTAGCCGCGGTCATCTTGGCCGGGCTCAGCTAATTCTAGCATCCTTTTGGGTGTCAGGGAAACCGCGGTGCAGGGTGTGAAGGACAAACCACAACACGCCGCCGGCCATGAGGATATCGCCGACGCTGAAGGTAGTGGGAACCTTGGAAAGGAATCTCCATCCGAAGATGTCTGCCAGGAACCTCAGCCTCACGCCGTCTGGGATCACCTGATGGGTAAGGCTTGAACCCAGATCTCTCACCTGGCTCTCGAGCAAGCTCATGCCGATGCCATGAGGGTCAACAGGCATCCGACCCCCGTTTGCCATTATGGCCATGAAGTTAAGGAACATGCCCAAAGCCATGGGCACAAAGCCGGGCAGCCTGAGATTGGGGTATAGACCGTAAAACAGCACCAGGTAGGTAACCAGAGATATCCCCATGCACAAACCAGGGGATGGCTCAGCTTTTCCTTGGAGCAACAGCACGGAACCGAACTTAACCACGAAAGCACCTGCGATCCAAGGGAAGCGCTCAAGTTTTATGTCGCCAAGCCTTGACAACTTACCTCCTGTCAACACGCCGAGGACAAGGGAGAGCAGCACCGCAAACCTGAACAAGGCGTCACTTCCTCAACAGCTCATGGTCGATGATCTTGACCATGGCTTCCACCACTTTGGGATCGAACTGGGTCTCTGAGCATATCAGGAGTTCTTGTCTTGCTTCTTCATATGACATTTTATCTTTGTACGGCCTGTCGGTAGTCATGGCGTCAAACGCGTCGGCACACGCAATAATCCGGGCGCCCAAGGGAAACTCATCGCCCGCCAGCCCGTCAGGAAAGCCTGTCCCATCCCATCTCTCGTGATGGTGCCTTACCCATTGCTCCCTTTTGCCGAGGAACTTCATGACCTTGATTATGTCGGCCCCAACCTCGCTGTGCTTCTTCATCGCCTCATACTCGTGGTAGGTATAAGGGCCTTCTTTTTTCAGCAGGCTGTCAGGCATACCCACCTTGCCCACATCGTGGAGCAGGCCCACGTATCTTATTAGTTCAACTTCTTCATCGCTGAGTCCCAGGTACTTGGCGAGCTTGGCGGAATACTCAGAAACCCTGACTGAGTGGCCGTGGGTGTAGGAATCCCGGGCATCCAGGGCGATACTCAAGGCAGCTGCCATTTCGTTGTAGGTTTCCCAAAGGTCAATGTATTTTTGGAGGGAAACCTTGGTAACTATGAGGGGCAGGTAAAAAAACACGAGCACCGGAGGGCTTGTCTGCTGGACTACCAGCACCATGAGCGCACCCACAGGGAACAAAGCAAACATGTTTGGAAGCATCCACACGATGTTACGGCGCCATATTGATGAAAACGACACTCTCATGTCGAGGGCAATTCCTCCACCGATCAAGCAGGCATTAAGGAGGGTAAAAGCTGAAGCGGCCAGTATGAAAGCAACTAAACCTTTCGGGAATTCAATGTTTCCAAATCCGCCATAAACCATGAAGTATATTTGGGAGAATACATAAGCGCATATGGTTAAGACGCCCCTGTTAAACATTACCACGGTTGTCGGCACTTCAAGGGACAAATCTCTCTTACGCAAAGTAGCCACGGCAGCCACCCACATCCCCACTGCCGGCCCATATAGCACAATCACTGTGAGTATCAAGGGGGTAGCCATAGAGGCAGTGCCTTTTCCTCTGGGGAACGGTACTGCTGCGGCTTCGCCGCACGCAACCAAAACGGCGAGGAAAAGCACTTCAGCTAAGTGACCGCCATCCTCAAATCTGGGGATATTGGTTGCGAGAAGGAAAATGCCCAGGCCTGCAATGCCCCAAGCGTATGCGTTAAAGAGTCTGAATCCTTTTTTCAATCCCGGACACCTCATAGAAGGGCCGACAGCCCCCAGTCATTATCCCATCTGGAAACAAGCAGCTCCAGCCAAAAGAAGCGTAAGAATGGCAAGAATCGCCTTAAGAACCTTGTTCACCAGAAACCCCCCGTTACCTGCTTGTATCCGAACCGCTAATTCAGATCCACCTTGGCTCCGCTGGAAAACATTCCGGGCTGTCGGCACTATGTATCTGTTCTACATGATAGTCCAGTTTCCTCTTGATAACCAGCCAAAATTGTGACTAAGACAGTCTAATTGTCTAACAACATAGGAAACTTGCGGTTAATAGCATCTAAGGTAGCTCTCACCACAGCCTCCCTCTCATCGCAATCGATAGGACAGGAACCGCTGAGCATAGCCTCTTTCCCGCCCCCCACAAGGGTTACAGTAACCAGTGCTATCTTCGCCGACTTGGATTGAGCTATGGTGGCATCATTGAGCACAAGCTTCACCTTGGGGGACACCAGCTTGGCCAAGGCATCCAGAGTTGCCTCTGCAGCAAGCCGGAGCCACCGTGTAGGTGTAGGAATCCCTGTTGCATTCCCCGACACCAAGGCATTCCCCAAGCCCAGCTCGACTGTCACTTCGGCCTCGTCCTTGCCCGATGTGAGGGAGACTCTCGTTAGCACCAGCCTGTCCTTGTCCCTGATATCCCCTTCCTGGCCCAACTGGGCTATTGAAATCTTCCGCCTGTCTAATGTCTCGCCACAAGCTGCCAGGATCGCCGATTCGATATCCCTTGCTATGTACCTGGGAGAACGCCCTGGACGTGCCAGTACATGGACTTCGTCGACTTCGCCATCCTTGCCAAACACTGCCCTGCAAGCTATGACGTCTTTGATCTTCTCAACAGTGCTCTCAATCTTCCTCGCTCTAGCTAACTCATCAGGCATTACTGACACCCCGTATCCTTAATGGCATGGCCGGACTACCATCCCGGGACAGGGGAGTTACAGCGGCGCTACCTATAACCTTCGCTTTCGCTTACCACCATCTCAGCCAAAATCCACAGCCCTGCGGCAACAAGGCTGTGCCCTCCGAGAATAACCGGTATAGGTGATTCCAAGGCACACCGTGTGAACTCCCTTACCCACTCGTCGCCAATCAGTTCATATCTGCCCAGATCAGACTGGAACCTATCCCAGTCTGAGACCTGTTTGTTCAGGTGGGCAAAGACTACCCGGCTGTCAATGAAAGCCAGGTCACATACTCTTGAGACGTATTCGAAAAACTTGCAGGGACCAAGCTCTTCGATCATGTACCCGATAAGGGAAACCACTTCGCCCCGTTCATCACGGCCAAGGGCCTTCATACCTCTTTCTTCGGAATATACCCGCATTCTGTGAACCATATTTGTGTTGATGTACTGGATCACAGACGGGCCCACCCTTCCGAAAACTGCGATTTCGCGGGAATCTTGCCGCAGGATATTCAGGGCTTGCTTTAACTTCTCCGTGGGCCAGTCCAAGGCTTGGATGGCCTTAAGTGCCCTTGGGCCACATTGAGGGTGCATTCCCAGGATTTGAATGTCCACAGGTGTGTCAAGGTCGAAGTTTATCCGGCCTGAATTGGGAATCAACAGCCGGCGCATGCCGATGCCACGCAACAGGTTGCCTAGAGCGTTGTCAGACTCGGGAAGGTCAACTTCATCGATGGCCCGGGCGGGCGTAAAGCCAACCAGATCTGCAGATTGGACATTGTTTACGATCACAACGTTCTTGTTGGTCTTGAGTGAAAGAGCAATTTCGTTGAACTCCGCTGAAGTAATGAGAGGAGCGGCCGCTCCCCCCATGTAAATCACGTTGTTCAGCTTGTACTTGACGATGAGTTCTCTCAAGCGCATGCCAAAATGAAACTGCCGCTTGTCTGAGTCAAAGTCCACTTCTGCGAGTTCAGATGCTTCGTCCGCCAGCTCTCGATTATTGGTTACCAAGAACACCCGGTCGATTTCAGGTGCCTGGGCCAACTTGGCCAGGGTGTCCAGCACCACTTGAGTACGGACGTGCATTATTATCTTGTCCAGGGATGTCCGAGCTTGTCCTCCTTCGAAAATGACTGCGGTTACCGAACGGTCCATTTAGTGCCTCCGCTCCCGGAGCTACATATTCTCAGGCTCAATGAGCCCGAAATTACCGTCTTTGCGCTTGTATATTACATTCACCAGTCCCGTTTCACAGTTAGAAAATACGAAGAAGTCGTGACCCAGAAGTTCCATCTGAAGGGCGGCTTCTTCCGGGGTCATAGGTTTCATGGCAAACCGCTTAACCTTCACGATTCTCCCTGTTTCAGGCGCTTGCTTACCCTGTTCCTGCTTTATCTCAGGCTTGTCGCGCCTGAGCAGCCTGGTCTTGTACTTTTCAAGCTGACGCTCGAGTTTCTCCACTACGAGGTCAACTGATGAAAACGCATCCTGAGCCGATTCCTCAGCTCTCATGAGCATGTTGTTGAGAGGAATGGTGACTTCTACTACCCATCTGCCCCGTACAGTTGAAAAGGTAACCTGACACACAACAGGATCGTGCCTGATGTATTTTTCCAACTTGCTGAGCCTTTTTTCTGCATACTGCCGGAGTGCAGGCGCTACATCCACGTTTTTCCCTCGGATACTGAACTCCATCCCGCATACCTCCAACAAGAGTATTTGCCTAATAGTTATTCCCTATGAAGGCAACGGACACCTCCAAGAGCGTTCCACTGGAAATACACCTTACATACTAGTTTTCGACATAATAAAACCCAAGTCAATACGGATAATCGACACATATTGACAATCCACAGGAATATCCCCAACCGGAAACCCAGATTTAACTGGTTATCAACACAATTGTCCACATTATCCACAGGAAGCAACTCACACTATCCACAGGAGGCAACTCGCTCCGGTGTGCTGACTCTTAGCCGGTAATCTCCGAAATCTCGACCGATACTGTGTTGGCAACTCTCCCCGGTGTGTTGACTCTTAGTCCCGGGAATGCTATAGTCCGAACACGAGCTAAAAGCTCCAAAAGACGACGCGGCGGGGACCCGTCGTCAGGAATTAGGAGGAATGTCCCTAAATGCAAGGCAGAGTAAAATGGTTCAACGCGCAAAAAGGCTATGGTTTCATTCAACGGGATGGCGGACCGGACGTATTCGTCCACTACTCGGCAATCCTGGAAGAAGGGTTCCGCACCCTTAACGAAGGTGATCTTGTAGAATTTGACATTATCGAAGGGCCCAAGGGCCTTCAGGCTGCCAATGTAAGCAAGATTCTTGCGTAAGCATGGCCAACGTTTGCCCCGGCCTTAGATGCGCCGGGGCTTTCATATTTTGTCGCACTTGCTCATGACTCTGGTTTGTTTCGCTCTTGTTTTTTGCTCTTGTCTATAGCTCTTGTCTTTTGCTCTCTTGCTTATGGCTCTTGCTTATTGTTCTTGTTTGGTCCGCCCTTGCCCGGTCACTGCTTTCAACCACATTGTTTCAGTCCCATTGGTTAGGTGGTTCGTTTACCTTCATTCACATTGCAGCAGGCTCCTACAAGGTGTTGTCAAACCGCCTGTTGCCCCGCAAACCCCTGGAATAAGCCATGAGCACCCTGAGTTTGTTTGCGATTTCAAGCATTTCCCGGTTGCCCCGGTCCATTTCTTCCCTTACGAGTTCAGCTATCTCGGCATCCAGCTCATTGATGCAGAGGGCAACTTCCTTGGCAAGCACCTTCTGGGTATCGGTAAGTGCAGGCTTGGCCCTGGAGCTGAGCTGCTCAAGCACCGACCCACGTTTTTCTATAAGAACGCTCACGTCCTGGAAATTGCCTGCCCGGGCCGAGTCTCTGGCCTGGGCGGTAAGTGCCAGAAGATCTTTGAACGCCTCAACCATAGTTACGCACCGCTTCCTCCCAAGCATCCCTGATCTGGGTCATCACATTCACGGCATCATGTACCAAGCCGGCTTCCTTGTGCACATTGGCTTTGAGGAGGCACAGATACACGAAACTGTAAAGGGAGTTGAGCCTTGCGGCCAGGTCGCCCACGCTTAAGTCGAGAGCAGCCCTTAGCTCGTCGGTGATGTCCTGGGCATGAACCAGCTTTTCGTTGGCCCCTGAGTAGTCCTTTGCCTCAATGCAATTGATGGCTTCCTTCATGCTTCTGAGGCACACGTTGAACAGCATCAACACAAGTTCTGCAGGGGAGGCGGTCTCCACACTTGACTGCTTGTAAGCGTTTACCACCTTCTGCCTGTCGGTAGCTTTAGCAACGTAGAACAAATCCAATCACCCGATCTTTCAACATCTGTCTACAGGGCATTTGCTAAACCGCGCATCCGTCAAAAGCGACATCCGCTACACAGTGGCTACACCTAGGACATGAACAAGCTCTGTATCTGCTGGGTGATAAACAAGCCCTGGGTGTTCATCTGGAGCAACAGGGATTCCAAGGCGGTGAACTGCTTCCTCAGGTTCACAAGCCGGATTTGCAGCCGCCTCTCAAGGTTTTCGATCTGACGGGATATATCCTTATCCTGGGCTTCCAGCCTGTTCTGTCTCAGAGGCAGCAAGCCGTCATGGCCTATGTACATCTCCAGCGCCTGCTTGAGCTTGGTCAACACCCCTTGTGAGCCTGCTTCATCCTTCCCGAGAAGGGAGGCAACTCCGTCCCTGTCTGCGGCAAGGGCTTCCCTGAGCTTCGACTCGTCAAGGCTGAGTTTGCCGTCCCTCGAATACGCACCGATGGCGCCTGTGCTTATCCCTATCTGACCGACAAACCTGAACCCGGGAAGGTTGTCTTCCACTTCCCTGAAGGTGATGTCCCTGACTTGGCTAAGCAGCCTTTGAAGCAGAGGGTCGCCGAACAGCAAGCCTGCCGTCCTTGTTTCGCTGTCGTACGAGTTGTACTTGGCCGCCAAATCCAAGAGGCTGTTGTACTCGTTTATCAAGTCGCGCAAGGCTTTTACCAAGGCATCATCGTCGTAGTCTACCGTAACCGAAGTAACCCCGGTCTTGAGCAGGTTGAGGGTCACTCCGGGGATCGCGTCTGTCACCTCATTAGCATCCCTCTGGAACATGATGCCGTTTATCTTGAACACAGCTTTGGATGGCTCCTGGCCTTCCACGGTAGCCAATCCCAAGTTCAAGTCTTGCTCCTCAAAGGTGATGGTTTGTCCCGTGTCAGTTCCGGTCAATACAAGGGTGTACTCTGAAGGCACCGTTTCCAACACTGAAGCCTTGATCCCGAGGCCTTCCGTCCCGTTGATCCGGGCGGCAATAGAATGGAGGCTGTCATTCTCAGCGACCACTATCTCCTCGGTCACCCCGCCTATGCTCAACACCAAGGTACCCGTAAAGCCCAGCGCCTCGTCAGGGGATTGGGCGAAACTGCGGGATTGGACGGTGTGAGCCCTCGCCAGGCTTACTATTTCAACCTCATAGGTCTCCGGCACGGCAGTCCGGGTAGCGGTAGCCGCGACCACAGCCGCATCCCCTGTCTTGGTCGCCTTTGCGGTGTAGACCTCCTGTTCCAGAAGTGGCCTCATTTTCGCCATGAGCGACTCTATCTTGGACTTGAGTGCATTCCAGGCTGTCTTTTTCTCCGAGATCGCCTTCTGCTTGGCCTCCAAGGCAACCACCGGCTGCCGCTCAAGTCTCATAAGTTCCTGAATCAGGGTTTCGGTATCAAGTCCCGTTACGTTAAAACTGATTGGGGAACTCAAACAGACCACCTCGCCAAACAGTGTTCAGTCTCCGCTGGGCTTACCAACCAAGTCGTCCAGAACATCCAACACAGGGTCCTTGGCCTCCATCATTTCCCTGGTCACTTCAACCTCAACTTCTTCCCGCAAAACCTTGGTGCCCAGGGGTGCCTCTATGCCCAACCGGACCGAAGCCCGTGTCCCCCGGCCCCTTACCTCGATTACACGGACAACAACGTCATCGCCGATTAATATGGCCTCACCTACGCGCCTGGACAAAACAAGCATGTCAGCCCGTCCTTTTCATCAGGTCCTGAAGCGCCGCAAAAACCTGATGTTTAGTGGTGTATTTGGGATCGCTTACGATCACCTGTCTGCCAAGGCGTTTCTCAGGGTTGATCAGGAGCGGCGCCAACAGGTTTGCCGTCATCTCCTTTGCATCTCCGGGCACCGTAACCACGGACATCAGCACCAGTTCATCCGGACGGCACGCTCCCAGGCCCTGGAGGTCTCCGGGAGCAAAAACGGGATCGTAGTCAACGAACGGCACCCGGGGATCTATAATCACAAACCCCAAAGATTCTTCGTCTACGGATTGGAGCCACTTGAGAAACCCGCCCTTATCCAAGTCCAGCACGATGAATCTCCGGTAATCGGGAAAACCGATGAGCCCTTCGGGGAAATGCAGGATGCGGCTTTCGTCCACTTCCACTATCCCAAACCGTTTGGTCGGAACTTCCACTCATATCCCTCCTGTGCGGCGCTATGCAGGACTCACCCCTTACCTGAGATGATCAAGCAGGCTGGGTTGGATAAGCCGAGCACCTGCCGCCAAGGCAGCCTGGTAAGCTGCTTCCTGAGACTTGAGCTTTACTATGACCTCGACCAGGTCTGCTTCCTCAACGTTTGAAAGCAACCTCTGGTATTCAATGTCCATGCTGACTGCCTTTTCGCTCAGGATATCAAGCCTCCTGAGCCTTGCCCCGTTCTCCGCCCGCTCAGCTAAGACCCTGTCCAAGCCGTCATCCAAACGGCCCAAGGCATCCTGTATGACACCTTCATCAGCGGACTCAAGCCCACCTATGAGTTGGTCGAAGACATCCACGACTTCCTGGCGAAAGTCGGTCAAGTCCTTGACCGTAACGATAACGTCACGGGCCAGCCTCCACTCGGGCATGGTGCCGGTGAGCAGGTTCCTGTCCTCAACCGTGGTGTCCATGATGCTCAATGCTTCGTCCTTGAGCTGCCTGACCTCAGCGGCAATAGCGGCTTTGGCATCGGGAGGGGTGGTCCCCGTAGCCCCGTACAGAGCAAGTTCCCTGGCCCTCTCAAACACCGCGGTCAAGTGGGCAAGGGCCGACTCCGTCTGCTCCATCCAGTTCCTGGCTTTGTCCATATTCCGCCGGTACTGGTTGATCACAGACCTATCGTGGCGCAAGTATATGGCCCTTCCCGCCCCTATGGGGTTATCCTGGGGCCTGGTAATCGCCTTGCCTGAAGACGCTTGGTCTTGCAGCTTGGCAAGCCTCTTCTCCAGCTTGAAAATGTTGTATAGGAAGTTCCTCTCGATGGACAGATCCGTAACGCGCACAAGCATCTACCTCCAGTCACCCTGCGCCTTCATCAGCGGCCTGCAATTCCCATCCTGTTAATGATAGTATCGAGCATTTCGTCTGCCACTGTAATCACCCTGCTGGCTGCGCTAAAAGCATGTTGTTCCCGTATGAGGTTGGTGATTTCCTCGTCAATGGACACCCCGCTTATGGAATCCCTCCTGTTTGAGAGCTCCTTGACCAGCAGTTCCTGGGTATCGAAGGCGCTATCAACTTTCTGGGCATCGATCCCCAAGCTGCCCACAATGACCACCCATTTTTCGGTGAAATCCCCGTCAGACACCTGGAATGAAGGATCCAGGCTCGCAAGGTACTCAAGGTGCTCGTTGTGGGTGCCTTCTATAAAGTCGGCTATGGCCAAGGCTATGCTGCCGTCAAGGGGATCGTCACCCACCTGGGTCCTGATATTACCCGGATCCTGGACGATCAGGTCGTTCACCTTGATAGTCGCCAGTATATCGTCGTGGAACTGGAAGAAGGGAATCCCCTGGATTCCTGAATCAGGGTCTACGTTCGACATATGGATGAAGTTTATCCCATCCACCACTTTGCGCACCGATTCGCTCAGTTGAACGCGGAATCTGGTTACCACGTCGTCCCTGGCGATCTTATGGCCGCCCAGGCTGCCGCCGACGGAATCCAGATGGATCTTGTCCGTCTCATTGGGTCCCGTAATCACGTGGAACTTCACGCCTTCAGCGGTAAAGGCGTATCCCAGTCCGTAGCACTTGTAGCCGTCCACCAGGCGGACCCCGCCCAGGTTGACTTGGACCGTGCCATCTTCCAGGTAGCTCACTGTGGCGCCTGTGAGTTCGGCCAACTCGTCAAGGAGCAGATCCCGCCTGTCCAGCAAGTCTCCTACAGGCTCTTTCCTGGCAAGCGCCCTGGAAATCTCAACGTTCAATGAGGTCACCCGTTGCGCAAGCATATTGACTTTGGCAACCGCCGCGTCAATCCCGTTTTCCAGGTCCACTGTGAGTGAGTCCAGCTGGCTCGCCAGGTGCCTCAGCATGTCACAGAGGGACCGGCCTGCTTCCAGCAGTTGGGCCCTGGCTGAAGCGGAGTCGGGCTCGGAAGAAAGGTCATGCCACGCCGCCCAGAAGAAGTCTACTGAATCCCTGATGCTCGAATCAGACGGTTCAGCAAACACAATCTGCATGTGCTCAAACACTTCTTTTTGGATGGCTAGCGCGGCTTTTTTCTCCTGTTCGTTTCTCAGCACCGCATCTACGAACTTGTCTCTGATCCTAGCTATGTCGGCCACCTTCACTCCCATTCCTGATACGCCTACACCCAGCGGCAATCTCTGGATGATGGGCTCCGAGTTGACCCGTTGCCGGGAATAGCCGGGAGTGGCGGCGTTGGCTATGTTGTGCCCTGTAACATCCATGGCGTGCCTGGCAGCAATCAGGGCTGACTTGCCTATCTCAAGAGTGGTAAAGGTCGACGGCAATCATACCACCTCCCAATGTTAAGCCTTCTGGTCAAAGGCGATAGGCGGATTCTTGGAAGCCTTAGAGTAGTCATCCTGAGGGAGGAAAAGCCCCAGCTCGAACCTGACGATTTCCAAGCTCTTGGCCAAGAGCTTCTGTGTCTGCTCGTTTATCGTCTGAAGGCGCCTCACCTTTTCCGCCACTTCGCCCTTTAACCGGGCTTGGACTTCGCTGCTCTCAGGGTCATCAGCCACAAGGAGGGGCTCAGCCCCGAGCCTCTCCTGAAGGGTATCAAGGTCATTGAGCATCTGCTGCTCCTTACGGATTATCTCTTCCAACCCTTGGCAATCGCCGGCAACCACCAGACGTTGCTTCTCTTTGGCAGTATCGATCAATCCGTCAAGCAGTGAACCCAAACCGGACAATAAAAACAACGTGGAGGTTTCTTGTTTCCCGGAGGTTTGCTGCTTCAACAAAATCGCCCCTTTCACAGGGACGGTAGCACGTTAAGGTAAGGCCTTTATTGAGGCGGGTCGTTACCTGATTCGATCTGCCAGGAGCCTTCCCAGCATCTTTTCTGCCACAGACTCAAGGTCTACTGAATACTCACCGGACTCAACTGCACGGGCAAGAGGCTCGACCAGTTCTTCGCGGATATCGGGGCAAGCGTTAACCACCCGCTTTACCTTCTCGATGTCTTCCGCGCTGAATGACAGCTTAACCTTGTCTTGCCTGGCTGGCTGAGCACCACCGGTGTCCCGAGGAACCGGCTTTGAAGCCTTGCTCGCCTTGTATATCTTGAGCACCTGGTCTATCTGCGTCCTGGATATTTTCACCTTGACATCGCCTCTTTCAGATGCCACCGTCCGTTTTACACATCGTGACGGAGTGGCACCGCGTTTAGCTTTGTTGACCGAAACCTAGAACCGCCTTCTTCTGCGGATCAAGTCAATCGTATACATCCTCGTACTGTCATCGACTCTTGGCTTCTCCATGATTGCATCAGGGGCCTCGGGGCCGGCTTCATCAGGACGAAGCTTGTCAAGTTTCGAATTTGACAGGGCTTTCTGGCAACTAACGCATATCCGGCCTCTGGAAATGGGGGTCTTACATATGGCGCACTGATTGGTTTCATCAGGTTCAATGTCAACCCCAACCAGGTGCCCCCGGCGCACGAACTCGGTGACAATTTCTACGGGAACCCCTGTGTCTTCGCTCACCTTCCTCGCCGTAGCCCTCTTATGCTCTGCCAGGTATTTCTTGACTATCTGAAACTGCTCTTCTTCTTTTTCATAACAATCAGGACAAATCGGCACGCCTGAACTTACGAAAACTTTACCACACCTATCACAGTTTTTCACCCGCAAGTGTATCACCCCTCCTCTCGGGTCGAAGGATACGGCATGGTCCGTGCCAGGGTTACGCATAAAACTTCGGCCGCTCCTGCGGATTTCAGGGCCCTGGCTGCTTCGTCAAGGGTGGCGCCTGTGGTGGCCACGTCATCTACCAGCAAGACTGAAACACCTGCCAGGCGGGAACCGCCTGACACACTCATGGTACCCCTTAAGTTGCGCCACCTGTCACGGCGGCTCAGCCGGGCTTGAGAACCGCGAGCCTCCTCCCTTTCTAAAATATCGGCCAAGGGCACGCGAATATTAGACGACACCTCAGCAGCCAGGTCCTTAGCCTGGTTGTAGCCCCTGGCCTTAAGGCTTGATCTGGAAAGGGGCACGGGGACCACCAGCCCTACGGGGCTGAATTCGTGGCTGAGCTGCCTGGCCACCTGGCTGAGCAGCCGCCCCAAGGGCCTGGACAACCACCTCTCCCCTGAGTATTTCATCCGGCGAATGGCTGACATGAGCCGGCCCGTGTATATGCCGGCTGAGCGCTGCACATCGAAATAATACATGTTGAGGCGGCAGTCATTGCACAACTCCAAAGGAGGGCGCAGGGGCATGCCGCACACTTTGCACACCCAGGCCATTTGCTGCGCCAGCTGGGCGGTGCACTCGCTGCATATGCCGGTGAATATGCCGGCATCGCCTGCAACAGGGGCATTGCGCCCATGCTCCGAAAATGGATGGCCCCTCGGTATCGGGCTTCCGCTGGAAACCGGAGCGAAGCACAAAGGACAACGGGCAGGATCACCGTAAACCCAATGGGACAACTTGTCCAATGCCTCAAGCCAGGCCATAATACACCTCTCTACCCCTTTACAGCTGCGCGAGCCTTACGGGTGTGCCGGCCTTACGGGCGTGTCGTGTCGGGCCCTGCGGCGGTGCCGGGCCCCCCGGCTGTACCGGCCCCTATGGCTGTGTCGGACCCTGCGGCTGTGCTGGCCCCTACGGCTGTGTCGGACCCACGCAGGAACTCGGATTGATGACGAAATCAGCTTCAGCTGAAAGGTGCGACGCGATGACCCCGTCATCGACAAGCTTCCTCACCACTGCGACACATTGATGGCTGCAGCCCCTGGCATCCACGGCAATCTCAAGGTCAACGCCGGCCAATTGCCACCCGAGCTTCAGGCAACGCACCAGAGGTTCAACAACTTCCTGGAGATCGGGACATCCGGTTAGGGATACGATGACTCTCACCGGACCAGAAGTAGGCTTCAGCACTGCACCTTCCAGTATTACCAGAATACACCAATAGGAGACGGACAACAAGAGCAGCTTGTTGACGTCGGCCAAGAAACTTCCCCCTCAGCAATATATGCGTCGGGGGAAGCACATGGCAGTCAGAGCAGTTACCAACACAATCGTGAAAGCAGTTAAACGTACTTCAGGATATCATCCTTAAGGTCTAACCGCTCCCACGGAAGGTCCAAATCTTCCCTTCCGAAGTGGCCGTAACATGATACCTGCGAGTATATGGGCCTCCGCAGGTCGAACCGTTCGATAATGGCCCCCGGCCTGAAATCGAAGGTTTTCTTCACAACCTCCAGAATGGCTTCATCAGGCACTTGTGCCGTGCCCTTGGTGTCAACGGTGATTGAAACAGGTTGCGCCACTCCTATTACATACGCCACTTGGACCTCGCATTCACGGGCCAAGCCTGCAGCCACCACATTCTTGGCTGCGTAACGGGCGGCGTAACTCCCTGAGCGGTCAACCTTAGTGGGGTCTTTTCCTGAGAAACTCCCGCCTCCGTGCCTGGCAAATCCTCCGTAAGTGTCTACGATGATCTTGCGTCCTGAGAGCCCGCTGTCCCCTTGAGGGCCTCCTACCACAAACCTTCCGGTGGCGTTGACCAGTATGCGGGTATCGTCATCCATGAGATCCGCCGGAATGGTCTCCCTTATTACATGCTCAACAATGTCTTCGCGTATTTTGGAAAGGGCAACTTCGCTCGCATGTTGTGCGGAGACCACCACGGTATGTACTCTTACGGGCTGGCTGTCGTAGTATTCTACGGTAACTTGAGTCTTCCCGTCAGGCCTGAGGTAAGGCAGAATCTTCTCGTGCCGAACCTGAGACAGCCGTCTGGCCAAGCGGTGTGCCAGGTGAATGGAGATGGGCATGTACACATCGGTTTCGTCGCAGGCATAACCGAACATAAGGCCCTGGTCACCGGCACCCAAAGTCTCAGGCATTTCGCCCAGCTTGGACTCAAGGGAACGGTCTACGCCCAGAGCTATGTCAGGGGACTGGTCTTCGATTGCAGTGAGCACCGCGCATGTATCGGCGTCAAAACCGAATTTGGCCCGGGTATAACCGATGCGGCGCAAGGTGTCCCTGACGATATCCGGCATCTCCACGTAGCACTCGGTGGATATCTCTCCTGCTACCAACACAAACCCTGTCTTGACGAGGCATTCACAGGCAACCCGCGCAACCTTGTCCTTCTCAAGGATCGCATCGAGGATGGCATCGACAATCTGGTCGGCTACTTTATCCGGGTGGCCCTCAGTCACAGATTCTGAAGTGAACAGCTGTCTTCCTCTGCCCATCGTTGGCATAGCCAGGCACACCTCCACGGGGAGTAATGTCCGAATCTAACCAGGCTACAGGCTGGAGTGTTTAAATCATCTTAGCACTGGCTGAAATTATAGTCAAACGCCCAAGGCAAACACAAAGACGGCAGCCGCTACCTCCCGGCCTGCTACGAATGCCTTTCCCCGTGCCCTGCATACGTTCATGCGCAAAGGTTCGACCTCCACTTCAGCGCGCAGGGTGTCACCGGGCTTCACCGGCTGCTTGAACCGGGCGTTTTCAATCGCAGCCAGATAGGCCGGCTTGCCCCTGCGGCCCGGTTCGGACAGGACGGCCAAAGCAGCGGTCTGCGCCATCATCTCCAGGGTAATCACGCCGGGGAACACAGGCTCCTGGGGGAAATGCCCCCGGAAGAGCACATGATCTCTGGGGACATCGTATTCAGCCACAGCCCATCGGCCCTGCTGTATGCTTATTGCGCGGGTCACAAACAGAAAGGGCGGCCGGTGCGGGAGGATGTCCGTGATAGGGGTAAGGCTTTCGCATCCGTTAGCCAGGTCAGGAGGCTTCGTACTATCGTGGCACGGATGACTCGTGGTATCCCGGCATGGAGGGTTCGCCTTATCGTCGCACGGATGGTTCGTGCCGTCCCGGCATCGATGGTTCGTGTTATCTTTTCGAGGAGGGTTGGCATTATCGTGGAATGGAAGGTTCATATTATCACGGCATCGGGCTTTCCTGTCCATCCTCATCATCTCCCGGCAAGTCGCTGGGAGATGATTTCGACAGTTGGTCATAAAGCACCTTCGCCAGGCCGATTCCTCCTCCTTGGGCCCACACCTGTCCCATGGATTGGGACATGAGCACGTCCCATGGCCCAAGGTCCACGCCTGCATTCTTGGCCATGTTGCGCCACAGGATTGTGAGAAACAGGGACTCAAATTCACGGCAAGCTTCAGCCAGTTTGAGATCTTGCTTATCCTGGTTTGAACCTGCAACTCTGGCCAAGCTGTAAGGTACAATGCTTATGTGGTTGTCCATATGTCATGTCCCTTCCGCATCGATTCCGTATGAACAATCAGAGCCTCATTACTCATTGTCCGCATCGGCCATCTCATTATCCTCTCATTGTCCTCATCAGCTATCTCATTACCCTCATCAGTCTCATTGCTTTGTCTTCATAGGCATCTCATGGTCCTGCATTCGATCCCGACGTGGAATTGTGAGGTTTAGCGCCTTATACTGTTTGCAATGGCCCACATCTGATCGGCTGTCTCCACCGACTTGGAGTTAAGCTCAAAAGCCCGCTGGGCGATAATCAGGTTCACCATCTCAGACACGATTTCTACGTTGGATTTCTCTATGTAACCTGACAAGATAGTGCCCGAACCCTGCTGGCCGGGCTGCACTTCAATCCCTTGCCCCGACTGAGGGGTCTCTCTGTACAGATTCGAACCTATTGCGTGCAAGCCTGCGGGATTAGGGAACATGGTAATCACAATTTGCCCAAACTCCTCGAAAGCGCCGCCTATCCTGGCCCGGATTACGCCTTCCTCATCTATGCTTATCTCCTCGGCCTCGGGGGGAATCCTGCTTCCGTTTCTCAACCTCACGAGATGGCCGTTGGCAGTCACCAACCTGCCCTGGCTGTCCAGCCTGAACGAACCGTCCCGGGTGTAATAGTCGTTGCCGTCAGGACCGGCTATGGTGAAGAAGCCCTGGCCCTGAATAGCCAGGAACAGGGGATCGTCCGCCGGCTCAAGAGCGCCCTGCCCGAAGTCCCTGTAGGTGCCTGCCACACGCACCCCGCTTCCTACCGAAGCCAGACTGTTCCTGCCCACCAGGATGTTCTGATAGTAGAGGTCCTGGAAGTCCACCCGCTGTCTCTTGAAGCCCAGAGTGCTCACGTTAGCAAGGTTATTGGAGATGTTGTCTATGTTGAACTGCTGGGCCGTCATGCCCGTCGCACCGGACCACAGAGCTCTTATCATTCCGGTCTACCTCCCTCATCTACACGCTTCCTATTTTTGCATGCTGCCTATTCCTGCGCGCTTCCTGTTTCAGGCTAGCTTCCTATTTTTGCACGCTTCCCGTTTCCTGCTAGCTTCCTATTCTTGCACGCTTCCCGTTTCCTGCTAGCTTCCTATTCTTGCATGCTTCCTGGTTCTGCACGCTTCCTGTTCCTGCCGGTTCCCGCCCCTACATGCTCCATATTCCTGCACGACTCCTGGAAGGCTGCTCCGCAACTACACTCTTCCAACCCGGTTCACAGCTTGCTCCAGGGTCTCATCGTGGGAACGCAATGCCCGCTGGGCAGCTTCGTATACCCTCATTGATGTAATGAGGGCTACCATTTCAGACACAGGGTCCACCGTGGACTTCTCAAGCACCCCCACCAGCACCCTGGGAGACTCAATCTGGGTGGCGTATCCTCCGATCAGCCTAAGAAGGCCGTTACCCTCTTTCTCCAACTCATAGTCTCCTGAAAACGAGAAAACCGACAGGCTGTCCACCGTTTCATCGTCAGCGACTACGCTCCCGTCGTCGGAAATGCTGTAGACCTTGCCTGCCTCAAGGGCAATGGGGCCGCTTGTGCCCAACACCCTGTATCCGCCCACTGTGAGGCAACCGTCCATGTCCCTGAGGTTGCCCATACGCGTGTACCTGGTGCCTGCAGGAGTCTCAACGGCCAAGTAGGTACCCTGGGGCAAGGCAATGTCCAAAGGCCTGTGGGTGGTCTCAAGCCCGCCTACAAGGTCCATGGTGGCAATATCGTGAAGTACCGTTCCGCTGGAAAAACCTCCGATGGCTGTGTGGGACAGGCTCTCGAACCTGTACATCAGCGCATCGTGGAAGCTCTGAAACACCACTTTGTCCTTTTGATACGCTACGGTGTCCACATTGGCCAGGTTGTTGGCGATCACTTCCTGGTTGAGCACCTGAGCCCTCATGGCCGTAGCGGCAGACAGAATGCCTTTGATCAAGTAAAAATCCCCCTTGAAGTTTTATCGGCCAAGGGCTCAAACGTATTAGGTGTCTGAGGAGGAAATGGTTTATTGCAAACAGACCCAGCACCCAATGGTCAGAGTCAGACCATCCATCGTGGCGATCTGGATATTTCGGGCAAGGTAGTCGTTACCCTGCAAAGGCCTTCGCAGCTCAGGCCATACATCGTGGCAATCTGAACATTTTCGGGCAAGGTAGTCGTGACTCTACGGTAGCCTTCGCAACTTAGACCATACATCGCGGTAATGCGGTAATCCGGTCATTTCCGGACCGGTATAGGACCGGGTCTGTGGGGGCTAATCTGAGACCGGTTTTGGTACTGCACCGGCCAAGAGGCTACCGGATGTTGCAGGAGACCGGCCAATCCCAGACCAGGTTCCGACCAAATCCTGACACTCCGGTCGATCTCAAACCAGCTTGGCTCTCGAGTTGGTCAGAAGCAGGCCAGCCGCGCCGTAGAATGGCCAATTCCAGACCAGATCGGGGACCGGATCCGAGCACTCTGGCCAATCTCTGACCAGTCCGACTCCCGAAGTGGTCAGAATGGAACCAGATGTCGCCGTGATCTGGTCAATTCGAGACCAGACCATTGACCGGATCCGAGCACTCTGGCCAATTTCTGACCAGTCCGACTTCCGAAGTGGTCAGAATGAAGCCAGATGTCGCGGTGATCTGGTCAATTCGAGACCAGACCATCGACCGGATCCGAGCACTCCGGCCAATTTCTGACCAGTCCGACTTCCGAAGTGGTCAGAACGGAACCAAAAGGCGGGGCAACCTGGTCAATTCCTGGCCGGTCCCCGGTCAAACCGGAGAACTCTGGTCAATCTGAGACCAGGCTCATCAGTTGAAGTGGTCAGATACAGACCAGGTTTCGCGCAAAGCCGGTCAATTCATAGCCAGACCCAAGACCGAAACCCAAGATCCTGGCCAATTCCTAACCGGTTCCGATGCAGAAGTGGTCAAATCGAAGCCAGGCGAGGTCTAACCGGTGAGACTTTCGATGTGCTCCCTGTAGAGGTTAAAGTTCTCCAAGGCCGCGATGGTACCTCTTGCCACACACGAAATGGGGTCTTCAGCCACATGGACCGGCAAGCCGGTTGCATCCCTTATAAGCTGGGTTATGCCTTTCAGAAGGGCTCCGCCTCCTGTAAGCACGATGCCTTTATCGATGATGTCGCCCAACAGCTCAGGTGGGGTGCGGTCCAATACCTGCCTTATGGCGTGACAGATCAAATCGAGGGGTTCCCTCAGGGCGACCCTTATGTCTGCGGAACTCACTGACACGCTCCTGGGAAGTCCTGTAATGGCGTCCCTGCCCCTGACCTCATACCTGGTTTCTTCGTTTGCTTCAGGGTGGGCCGACCCTACTGCTATCTTTACTTCCTCCGCAGTGGATTCGCCAATGAAAAGGGTGTATTCCCTGCGCATATGTCTTATGATGGCCTCGTCGAACGCATTGCCGCCCACGCGGGTGGAGGCGCCTGTGACTATCCCGTTGAGGGAAAGCACGGCGATGTCAGTGGTTCCTCCTCCGATGTCCACAACCATATGGCCTTTAGGAGCAGTGATGTCTATACCCGCCCCCAGAGCAGCGGCGAGAGGTTCTTCAATGAGGTATACCTTCTTACCTCCTGCTGCCAGCCCTGCTTGGAGCACCGCCCTCCGTTCCACTGAAGTAACCGCAGCAGGTACACATAAGAGGAGTGTGGGCTTAAACACCAAGGTTGAACCGAGGCTCTTGCGCAAGAAGTACCTGAGCATTATCTCAGTGACCTCGAAATCATTGATCACGCCCTCCACCAGAGGGCTTACGGTCACAATGCTTCCAGGCGTCCTGCCGACCATTCTCCTGGCCTCTGTGCCTACCGCCAAAACCTCTTTGGTTTCGACATGCCTGGCTATCACTGAAGGCTCTCTTAGGACGATGCCTTTGCCTGATACGAACACCAAGACGGAGGAAGTTCCGAGGTCAATTCCTACATTCCGGCCACCTATCACGCTAAGCCACCCCACTGGATTACTTAGCAGTTAGTTCTACAGATGGTGCCAGGATCCTTCAAAGAGTGGCAATTCTGTCCAGGAAACGGGGTTCACGTTGGATCAGGTGGCTTTTTGGTACTTCCTTCTGGTAGCTTCTCCCCCTCTGATGTGCCTCTCGGCCTTATTCACATCTAATATTTCACGCACAAGTTTTGCCAGCTGCGGGCGGATTTTGGGCAACCGTTCTGTAACATCCTTGTGCACAGTACTCTTGGAAACCCCGAAGATGCGGGCGGCTTCACGGACCGTCGAGTGTGTATCCCTGATGTATTCGCCAATCTCGATGGCGCGCTTCCATATCACTTCATTCATACAAGCGTCCCCCTTAGTGGGATGTTACGGTAATATATATGCACGTGCGGGGAATTCATGAACCAAGAGCCCGCTCACCGGCTAACTGCCGTCGCTTGTGAATGCCGCAGGGTCCACTGCTTCGCCGTCCTCGAACAGTTCAAAACGGAGGATGTCCCCTTCGGTCCTTCCGATGGTTTCTCCCCTGGACACCTGTTGCCCGGGGACCGGGCCCGGAGCGGACACTCCCGCATAACGAGTCTCATACCTGTCTCCGTGGTCGATTACGATCACCAGGCCGACACCCTCGTCCCGGTAAACCCGCTTGATCACCCCTGACCCGGCAGCCTTCACCTCTGCCCCGGGTTCGGCTGAGATGGCCACTCCCGGGTAGTAACGCCAGTCGCCCAGTTCTTCTGAGTAGCCCCAGCCGGGCCGTTTTATAATCTGCCCTGAAACCGGCATTATGATTCCGTACGGATCGAAAGCTGGGACGGCCTGGTTGTCCTCACCCTGGCTGTCCCGTGAATCCTGGTCGGGGGCCCTCGCGCTGCCGTGGGTCACCTGGTCCGCATGCCGGTCTGTAAGTTCCTGCCTGCTCTCAGTGGTACCGGTTGCAGTACCCACGGATTCCGTTCCGAACCCGTCCGTTCCCGATCCGTCTTTCATGTCTTCGTTGCCGGGCAGCTGGATTCGACCGTCGAGCACCTCACCTGGGTGGGGGTCATAGTCCTGTGAACTCCCTGTGTCGTGCGCGTTCCACCCGGAAGCCGGCGCCTCGAGGAAACTTGCCCGCAGCCCGAGGAAAATTCCTAAACTGAACAGGGCGATGCAACCCGCGACGATCAAAAGCCCTTTGAAGGCGCTCCTGAAGCGCTTTGACCTCTTAAGTCGCCTGAGGGTGTTATAGTCACTTCCCAGTGTGAAGTACTTGAGTCTTGATTTTCCCCTCAACCCCTCGGAAGTCCGGTTGTCCTGACCCCTGATGTCATCCGCCTGCATAACAACACCTCCGGCGGATAGTATTGACATAATTTGGAGGAAACATGCAAACACGCGTCGGGCGTCGGGATGACCGGAAGGACGCGATTCGCCCGCAGGTGGCGGCCGCCCCTAGACAAAAGGCATGCTGCAATGGTTTCATTTATTCTCTGAAGAGCAGGTTCTATGGCAACCAGAGCAATTACTGGATAGGACCGCATAGAGATAGGTCATTCCACGACTATGACTCTGGATAACAGTTATTCTTCGAAGATATGCGACACCTGAGTACCGGGGTAGTAGTTGGCAAGAATCTCGAGGAAGTCCATGCCTGCCCTGGCTGCGCCGTCAGCCCCGTACTGGCACAGGCCTACTCCGTGGCCGTAGCCAGAAACCTGGAACACGATGTTCTCACCCTGTACTGACCAGGTGAACTTGGTGGACTTGAGGCCCAAGGCTGACCTAAATTCCAGCCCCCTTACGGTCTTGCCGTCTACTGAAATTTGCTTCACCCTGCCTGTGGGAGACAAGGAGGTGACGGCAATGACCCCTTTCTGCGACACCTTTGAGGCTGGGACGGCGATTCCAAGGCTCCCCATGGAACTGGATATCTGAGTCGCGGACAACACGACTTTGGAGATCTTGTAGTGAGGTGACGAAGCGCAGTAATTGCAGGTCACGCTTTGTAGATAATCCACATCCTTACCCCAAACATCCTTTGCGGCTTCGGTGGCTCCGCCGCAGGTAGAATGGTACACCGACTCGGCAGGCAGCCCCTTGTAAGTGAGAATCAGCCCCTGGGTTTCTCTCACCGCCTTTTCTATCTTGGGCCAGTTCAGCCACCATCCGATAGTCCCCCAGCGTTCTTTGAGCACATGTTCGGGATTCCACGCCTGGTCCTTGGCAGGGTTCGATGTAACATCGGCTTTTCCGGGCATAGACGGTGTGCCGCCAAAGATTTGCATCTTGCGTAAGGCATAGGTCCTGGCAATCACGGCCTGGGCCTTGAGAGCCTCTGGGTGGAAAGATGCGGGCATTTCAGAAGCTACCACATGCTTCACGTACTCTTCCAAGTCCATGCTTATCACTTTGTCTTCAGGTTCGTAGTATACGTCTATCCTGAGGAACGGATAACCGGCGGCCGGCGTTTGAGGCATCTTGGGCTGTTCGACGGGGCCAGGTGCACCGCTTGACAGCCCTGCCAGCAAGCCAAAAAGGAATAACAAGAAAAAGAAGGCCTTTTTCATGGTGACTGCCTCCGAAGACCCTTTGTTGATTAATATTGGGAAGCGGAGGCATTTATTCTTGTCGAAGGGGCATGATATCGAGATGTGTCTGGACGACTGTCAATATCGGGCTGGCTACACTGGCTACACATAGCCGGCTGCACATGGCCAGAGCACATGGCTGGCTACACTTGGGTAACGGAGCACCTACATGTGAACACATCAGGTGACGGTAAAGCGTCGCGAAACACCACATCTTCACTGACGCGACAGGCCGACGGTCACTATCTTCATTGACACGCAACACCACATCCTCATTGACGCAGGCTTGGCAGTCGGGTTGGCCGTGGGGCACCGGAGCATTAGCATCACGGGATGAACCCTGAGGCTTGTTCCATGGCTTCATCGAAAACAGCAATCCGGGCGCCCAAGGAGCGTAGCTTCGAGGCGAAGCCGGCGTAACCCCTTTCCAGGTGCTCAAGCCCGGTAATGTAACTCACGCCCTGGGCGGCAAGGGCTGCCAGGCACAGGGCAGCGCCTGCCCTCAAGTCCGTGGCTTGTAGAGTAGCCCCGGTAAGCTGGGGTACCCCTTCGATCACCGCATTGGAACCTTCAATGCGGATCTTGGCCCCCATACGCCTGAGCTCTTCAGCATGGGCAAACCTGTTTTCAAACACGGTTTCAGATATGAGGCTGGTACCTTGGCCTAAACTCAACAGGCTCATGAACGGGGCTTGGACATCAGTTGGAAACCCCGGATACGGCAGGGTCTTTATGTTCACAGGGTGGGCCCTTGACGATGAGCTTATCTCTATGCTCTTGTTCCATTCGGCCACGTCAAACCCGCACTCCTGGAGCTTGGCCAGAACGGATTTCAGATGCAGGGGAATCACATTGCCCACAGTTACGCTCCCCTGGGTAATCGCCCCGGCGATAAGATACGTGGCCGCTTCGATCCTGTCGGGGATGATGCTGTACGTCGTGCCCCTGAGCTCTCTTACTCCATGGATCCGTATCCTCGGCGTGCCGGCTCCTTTTATGCTTGCACCTGCGGAATTCAGAAAATTCGCTAAATCTACAACCTCAGGCTCCTGGGCTGCATTGTCTATCACAGTCTCCCCGTGGGCAAGACACGCTGCCATCATGATGTTTTCAGTGGCTCCCACGGAAGGCACATCCAGGTAGACTTGGGCCCCATGGAGCCTGGGCGCACCGGCGTGGACATAGCCTTTTTCTATGGATATCTCGGCGCCCATCGCTTGGAACCCTTTGAGGTGGAGATCCACGGGCCTTTGGCCGATGGCGCACCCTCCCGGAAGAGGTATCACGGCTTTGCCGCACCGCACCAGAAGCGGGCCCATGACGAGGAAAGACGCCCGCATCTTGCGGACAAGGTCGTACGGAGCTTCGTGGACCAGAGGCCCTGGGGCACTCACGGAGATCCTGTCCCGGTCTTGGGTCACATGGGCGCCCACCGCACCCAAGAGCTCAACCATGGTCCTTACGTCGGCCAAATCAGGCACGTCAAAAATGGCAGCACTATCCATAAGAAGTGCGCCCGCCAGTACCGGCAGGGCGGCATTCTTGGCGCCGTCACAACGTACTTCACCTCGGAGCGGCTGTCCACCCCAAATTACAAGATTTTTCATATCCACGCCCCTATATCTGTGTTGCTCAATGGTTTCTGCATTTAGTGTCCGTCCTCAGAGAGTCGATATCCCCGGTAATGGTGGTATCCCGAGAAAATTTCTGCTAATGAGCCCTGACTATTTCTTTGATCTTCATGAGCCTGGATATGTTTGCCCTTTCAATTTCCTCGAGCCGCATCTCGACGTCCTTGACGGCTTGCTCCAGTTCAGGAATCAACACATGTTCCAGGGCGTTTACCCTTCTCCTGGTCTTTTCTATTTCATCTGCCAATAAATGTATCGTACGTTCAATATGGGACAGCCGCACCAGCAAGGGCAGTATCCCTTGAAACTTGGCGATGGCTTCGTCCAGGTCGGACGAAGTGCTGGCCAGGCCGTAGCTTGGGAGCATCCCCTTGTCCTCGTCCCCGTCTCTGTCCTGTAGCTCCCCGTCGTCCCGGCGTTGGATTTCCATTTCAGGTACTACCACGTTCATTATGTGCCGGTACGACACGGATATCTCTCCGGCACCGCCCGGCACCATTAGGGCTTCTTCAAGCACGGAAGGGGACAACACCGCCCGAGCCAGGGAAAAGCTCCTATAGGCCGCGGTCAGGCGCTCTTCGATTTCCTGCCTCAACTTCCGGCTTTCATGGACGATGGACAGGAATTCCCTCATAAGCTGGTCCCGCTTATCCTTAAGCAGCCTGTGCCCACGTTGGGCCATGCGAATCCTGGCCTTCAGCCGGGTGAGTTCCTGACGCGTGGCATTGGCCCTGATTTTCACTTTCTGCCACCCCCCTAGCCGGTCTGCTCAAGCTTAGGCATGTACTTGTCCATGTTCCGCTGGGACAGACGCTTAAGCTCGATCCTGGGCAGCTTCGACATGAGCTTCCAGCCAATATCGAGGGTTTGTTCGATTGTCCGGTTCTCATTGACACCTTGATTGACGAATTCCCTCTCAAATTCCTCAGCAAACCGGAGGAAGATCTTGTCGGTTTCGGTAAGAGCGGCTTCGCCAAGGATAACCGCCAGCTCCCTGGCTTCCTTGCCCCTGTCGTACAAGTCAGACAGCTGGTTGAGCACGTCAGCGTGATCTTCCCGCGTCTTGCTTTCGCCGATACCCTTGTCCTTAAGCCTTGAAAGGGACACGGATATATCCACAGGCGGGTAGACGCCTGCCCTGTGGAGTTCCCTCGACAGGATTATCTGCCCTTCGGTGATATATCCCGTAAGGTCGGGAATGGGATGGGTCTTGTCGTCTTCAGGCATGGCGAGAATCGGAATCTGGGTGATGGATCCGGGTTTGCCCTGGATCCGCCCTGCTCTCTCGTAGATGGAAGCCAGGTCGGTGTACATGTATCCCGGATATCCCCTGCGCCCCGGGACCTCTTTTCGCGCAGCCGATATCTCGCGCAAGGCTTCGGCGTAGTTGGTCATGTCGGTCATGATGACCAGCACGTGCATGCCCAGCTCGAAAGCCAGGTACTCAGCCACCGTAAGGGCCATACGAGGGGTAGCGATCCTTTCGATAACCGGGTCGTTGGCCAGGTTGGTGAACACCACCGCCCTGTCCAGGGCGCCTGTAGCCCTGAAGTTTGAGATGAAGAAGTCTGCCTCTTCATAGGTAATACCCATGGCTGCAAACACAACCGCAAAAGCCTCTTGCGTCCCAAGCACCGTTGCCTGCCTTGCGATCTGGGCTGCAAGTTGGGCATGGGGCAAGCCTGCGCCTGAGAAAATAGGCAGCTTCTGGCCTCGGACCAACGGGTTCATGCAGTCGATAGACGAGATACCCGTTTGTATGAACTCGGAAGGGTACGCCCGGGCATACGGGTTTATCGGGTTACCGTTAATGTCCAAACGCTTGTCAGGTATAATCCTGGGGCCGCCGTCGATGGGATTGCCCGCCCCGTCGAAAATACGCCCGAGGATGTCGGGAGATACGGGGATTTCAAGCACCCTGCCCAGAAACCTTACCTTGGAAGACCTCACGTCCAGGCCCGAGGTGCCCTCAAACAGCTGGACAAGGGCTTTGCCCTCTTCCGCCTCAAGCACCCGGCCCCTGCGGATCTCCCCGTCGCCTGACTCTATTTCAACAAGCTCATCGAAATGAACTTCCGATACCTGTTCCACTACTATAAGCGGCCCTGATACCTGGGTGATGGTCGTATATTCCAGCGGCATACATATTCC
>JAAZEL010000002.1 GCA_012512325.1 Candidatus Fermentithermobacillaceae bacterium
GGGAGAAAGCTGCCCCGTCCCGCACGTCCAGGAGTTCAAAAGGCCCGCCTTCCGAGACCGGTCCGGGCACGTGACGTCTCGCTGTGGCAAGGACGTTGCTGTCACCGTATATCTTCCGCAGATACGGCACGAGCTCAACGCCTATTTGGCCGCTCGCACCCGTCACAAGGATCCGCTTCATGTAGGTAATCCTCCTTTTCCAGCCGTTCTTTGCACGAAAGACTTATACCGGTTTACCCTCTGTATCTTCTCTGCTGTGGTTCTGATTTCCTTCAGTGAGAACTCCTGAGGGCTTCCGGACTTGACAGAGGGTTCAATAACAGTTGGTGCGGAAAGGCGATTTGTGCAAGAATAGTCATTGTAGTGGTAAGTACTTGGGTTTTCGATGCCGAAACACACGGTTTTCGATACCCTTATCAACCCACAAGAACAGCGCTCAGGGCTATATCAGCTGACGCACCGCGTAGCAGAGGCGGAGCGCGTCTGTCACGGAGGCTATCGGTATTGGAGAGGATCTACAGCGGTAAGACCAAAGATGTCTTCCTGGCGGAGGACGGCAACCTTGTGCTCCGGTTCAAAGATGCCGTGACCGGCTCTGAAGGGGCCATCGATCCAGGCGCCAATGAGGTGATCGGCGAAATAGCGGGAAAGGGCTGGCAGTCCCTGAGAACCACCGTGTACTTCTTCGACTTGCTGAAACAAGCCGGTCTTCCGACCCACTATATTGACAGGGGAGAGAAGTTCGGGCATGGCCCCGACACAATCGTGGTCAAACGCGCCAGGTCGTACAATTTGGAAGTCATATGCCGGGAAAAGGCCTGGGGGAGTTTCGTCCGGCGCTACGGCAGTTATGTGGTACAGGGGACACCCCTTCCTTCGTTGGTGGAGTTTACCCTGAAGGATGACCGCCGCGGTGACCCGCTGATCACGGAAGATGCCATGATAGCCTTGGGGATAGCCCCGGCGGAAGCGGTCCGGTATATGAAGAACGCTGCCCGTCAGGCCACTGCCATCATCAGGGCTAACCTCGCCCAGAAAGGGTTGGAGCTCATCGATGTAAAGTACGAATTCGGCGAAGTTGACGGCAAGACGATCATCATCGACGAGATCTCAGGAGACAGCATGCGGGTTGCAAAAGACGGCCGGGTGCTGCTCCAAACAGAGTTCTATGCGGAGCTTTTCGGCGACAAGTGATGACCCTGGAGTTACAGCCGGGTTGAGCCATGCCAGGGAAGCGGTGACCGGAGGGTGGTGCCCCGGGTCACGGCTGAAAAGCAGAGTGGCGACCCCCGGGCTGGGTACAGAACTGATGCGCGAGAATCAACGGGGTTAGTCAGTTCCCTTCCTGAAGCCACCCCGGGCTGCAGTACAGAACTGACGCGCAAGGCTGCAGTACAGGACTGATACACAAGAACGAAGGGGCCCCGACGAGGCCCCTTCCTCATTATCCATTACAACCCGCTATTACAACCCGAGCCACCTGTTAAGGATGAACTGGAACCGTCCTATCGCCGCAGATACACGGCCCATTACCGTATTGCCGAAGGCGGCGCCGAAAGCGGCCATCATGAAATACCGCCCGAGCTTGGACGATACCCCTGTGACCTTCCCGGTCTTCCAGGTAAGGTAGAAGTAGCTCAGGGAGCAGACAGTGCCGATGAACACGATCCTCTGGTCCAGGGTGGTCAGGCTAACCATGGTGGCTTGGATCTGGCCCACAATCTGGCTTTCCACCGCACCGCGCATGGCTACCCCGGCGCTGGTTCCCATCAGGAACGACAGGGGAACGCGGTTGAGCCACGATACGCTGGGGAAGTAGCGGGTGTACAGCAAGAGTCCTGCCAGCATCGGGATGATAAGCAGGTAATTGCCTTCCACCATAGGTGACCAGGCAGTGCTCTTGAAGGTGTTGAAGCCGACCACCACGGCTATTCCGGCCGAAGCCCCCACGAAGATGTGCTCTACCAGCCTGTAGAAGGGATTGTCTTTGATGAGCACTGAGTAGATACCCAGAGCTGCCAGGGCTCCTACCCATACTCCTATCTCAGTGGAAATCTTCATTTGCCCTCACCTCCCGGTGTAACGGGCTTGTTCGGACCTGAACCGGGCCGCCCGGTTTCTTTCTTCGTCATAAACATACCGATGTTTCCTAGGATCACGAACAGCACGATCAGTATGTGGGCCATGGACTGAGCGTCCATTCCGGTGGTACCGATACCTTTCCTGTCTATCAGCTGTTCGTACTCGGCGGCAGCCCTAAGCCCTGCAAGGATACCTTTGCATTGACCGGACTGCACGTAAGTCTGGTTGCTCGCATAAAGCACGCCGGTTACTCCCATTATTAGCGGAACGTCGTGGGCCATAACTGCCTGTCGCACCCATTCATGGGTGCCGGTTCCTCCGGTAGGCCCGTCGTTCAAGGTCATGGCCATGGAGAAATCCTTCATGCTGGTGATTTCTTTCATGAGGGGCAAGGAAACTACGTCATTGCCCAGCCAATCCTTTTGGAAAATCGATGTGGACTTGTTGCCGAAGGCAGCCAGGGTGGGCTCGCCGCCGGCATAGTGGCCGAGGTTGACGTAATCCTTGCCGTATTCGTACCCGTATTCTTCAAGCACCAAGAGGGCTTCTTCTGCGAATGTGGGCCCTGCAGGGAAAGAAGCCAGTGCCACGACCCTAATATTCTTCCTTGCCAGCTGATGAAGGATCGCCTCGGCTATCGGGCTCAGGTCTATTTCATCTCCTGGCTCGTAGTCGAACCCTATGACCGCAATAGACCCGTTGGGCAAGCTCTCCACGAATTCGTAGGTATCACGAACGGGTTTAGTTATATCTATCGGCAGCCCGATTGGATTAATGATAGGGATGGCGATGGCAAGGGCCATGAGCAGATAGAACAATCTTCTATCAAGCGATTGCAGTTTTTCGAAAACGTCCACGCATCATCCCCCCTTACTCTCCGCCGTAGGAACGACGTTCAAGTCCCACGATAATCCTCAACGACACGGCTATGAAACCAATGGCACCGGCGATCATGACCCCACGCTGTCCGCCTACGTTCAACACCGACATGATCCAGTCAGTGAGCGGTACTGAGACAGGCAGGATCTTGGCCCCCAGGGGGACTCTGCCGAGCATCACGGTACAACCTGTCAACAGCAAGATAGCTGCTTCAACGTTCTTAGCACGGAAGGCCCTGTAGGCCGCTGTGCCGATGTAGAACGCAAGCAGCGAGAAGATGGCGCTTCCTGTGGGAACGTTGATGTAGTCGAAAATGAACTTGTAGGCGGCGGAATTCTGACCCAGAAACGCGCCTACGACTATGGTGATCACAAAGGTTATCAAGAGAGCCAGGCTGTAGAAATTCTGGCCTTTGGACCTTTGGAAATTACTTATATGCACCCTGAGTATGTTAACCGCACCAAGGCCCAATGCAAACACGGCGATGACAGCTTGCCACCTCAGGATGTCCTGTGCCCGGTCTTGGATGAACGGGACGTTGAAGAAGTATGCGAAGACAACTGTCACGCCGCAGATAAAGGCTATAGCGGTGGGTAAGGTTCTCTTGGCAAACATAGCCGGTTCACCTCCTCGCTAGTCCTATTTGGACAGTAATGTCACTAAAGCGTTTGAACCCGATGTGACCATTATCGCGCCGACGATCATGAATCCGATGCAAATGGCTTTGACAATATCCTCTGCCCGGAGGCTTCCCAAGTGGTACTCGTTCTTTCCGAAGTGGGCTCCGGCAGCAAACATCTCGTCACCCAGGATCACGTAGTCACACGCTACCACGAAGAAGGGGATCTGGTACGCGTTGGTGGTGCCTGCGATCTGGATGGCTCCTATGGTGGCTCCGGCTTCCGCGAGAATGAGGGCTTCTGCGGCAAACTGGCCGATCATGATGTTTGATGCCACTTGCTCCCGATAGAGGACCCCGATAACTCCGCTAGCATATGCCCACTGGTCGGTTGAGATGAACCGGCAGTCTTCAGGCCTGAATGCTTCAGGCTTGCTTGCTTCAAGGTAGGCCTGCTTCATTACCTGTTCGGTAACGGCGAAGGTCTCAGGCTGTGATACTGTGACGATTAGCCTCACGTCGTACTGGGCTGCGAGTTTGGTGACATGCCCCAGGACCTCCAGTCCGGCAAAGGTTGCTGCTACCAACCCGCCGAATCCGGGGGTGAAGTGCAGGGGCTTGCCCATTTCTGCAGCCCGGCCCACGGCTTCATCTATGGCCTCGAACCCGGGGATTGAACGGACGCCGATTTCCATCCCCTGTCTGGCCAGATACATGAAGATTCCCATGAGCCCAGTGCTTACCAGGAGAGCGAATAAATCGAAGATTCTGCCTTCTACGAACAACTGCGCTCACCTCCTAACGGTTTGGCTGGATGGTTTGGTTTGACTGATGATAGGTTGTTCTTACCTGGTTACAGGTTCTCCGGCCCTTGAGCGTACGGTGTTCCGGACTACCCGGTAGGGCTTCCACGGCCCGGGATCCCGGCCCGGGCTTGTCGGCCCGGACTTCCTTTCCCGGGATTTCCCCCCCGTACTTCCTTTCCGGGGCTTCCTTTCTCGGGTTTTCCCCTCCTGGGACTTCCCTTCCGGGGATTTCCGGCGCTCGTCATCCGGCCCTTGAGTACATGTATATGCGGCGGGTAAGCACGACATCATCGCTACAACGTCGCTACAACGTCATTGCCTATCCAGAACAGACCACGGACTCTTGGGTACGACTTCTCGGGTCGGTCCTGTAAGCCTGAGACAAGCGGACGCACCGTCGGTGTAAAGGTTGTCAAGATCGTCTATTTTGTGCTAGAGATACTGGTTTGTATCCGGTCCGTATGTGGTTTGCCTTCTGGTGCTTCTTGCTACCTGGCCCGTGACCGTAGGCTGCAAACACTCTCTGGTGCAGAGCACTCTCTGTGGCAGACGACTCTCTGCGCAGAGCACCTTTGTCGCAGAGCACACTCTGTCGAAGAGTACCCTTTGTCCCAGAGCACCCTCTGTCGAAGAGTACCCTCTGTCACAGAGCACCCTCTGTTGCAAAGCACCCTCTGCTGAGTTTCTGGTACATATCACGCTTTGCTTCAAAGCCCTCTGCAGCGAATCACTCTGCAGCGGAGCCCTTGAACCGAAGCCCTTGCACCGAAGCACTCTGCAGTAATGCTGTCTGCAGCAAAGCATGCTATGCTGCAAAGGACTCTCTCTACAGGTGCTGTTACAACTGTGTGCTGTGATTTCGCTTGCGACCACGAGGGGTAGCAAGGTGCGCTGGTGATATTAGTGCTATTTTCCTTATTATGTTTGGCAATGTACTCCAAGCGCGTCTTGGACTGCTCATTAGTGAGTAGTTCGTCATCATGTATACCTATTCTACTCGAAATTTTTGTATATTTGGGATTTGGCACAAATCTCGGATCTTGCCAGTAACAGCCTGTACGTGGTTCCTGCTGGTACAGCGCAGCGCGTTTTGTTCTCGGCTTTGCGTTAGAGGATTGCACAAATGTGATAGAGGCGCAAGCGGGTTAATTTGCCAAGACAAGCTACTTCTTACATTGCGGATTGAATGAGCCTTTTAGTGTGAGATAGTAGGTGGTGCTGGCGGCATCAGGTCCTAGGAAGCGCTTTGAGCTCTTCCATATCCTCGTGTCACAGTCTCAGTGGTGCACATGGTGGGCCATCTTACGGTGGTCCGATGTGCTTCCGGGTAAGGATGGTACACGCGGTGAGCGTTCTGTGGCTGTTGGAGGCTGGATTGGCTCACGTGGCGTACCATTTTCGGCGGTCTGTCATCCTTCCGGACAAGGATGGTTCATACGGTGAGCCATTCTGCGGCTGCTTGGTGTTTGATCGGTGCACCTGATGCACCAATATGGAAAGGTATACTTGATTCCCAAGAAAAGCGGCGCACATTCTGCGCCATTGTTCAACAAAACCTTTTCCTTTCAGGTAGCGGGGGAGCAGGGTAGTTGGAAGGATGGGACATTTGGTAGACCGGCAGCGCCCGTCCGATACCTCTCATTGTCTTCCTCTACGCATATCCCGTGCCTTCCCCCTCCGGTAGTACGCTATGTACTCCTGGCACGACTCCTCAAGACCACGTGCATACACACCGTCAATGTCTATGAGCTTGATGGGAACGCTTTCGGGGATTTTCCGCAGCATATTCTCCAGCGTAAGGTCCTCGGGCGTGATGGTTATGTGCACAATACCGTGTTTGCGGCTTAGTTCCTCCTTGAGCTTGTCCCTTGCTCTGAGTCTCTCCAATTCATCAGGGTCGGGGAACTCTGAAGTGGTTTCGAAATGCTGTCGTCCCTGAAATTCTCCGGCAATCCTTGCGTGAGCACAATATCGATCGTATTCAAGAAACTCCCCGCTCTCGGAAGACTGGAGAAACCAAGGCCGGACATTGTCCATCCACGGCGATGCATCTATGATTTGCTCAAATCGAAGTTTCATCCTGAACTCGCCGGATCTTGAACTCATCTTTATCGATTCTCTGATGTAGTCAAGTCTGGCCTTTTGGATGCGGGGCGGGAAAGTGGGAATCATTACATGCTTGTTGCCAAGAGGCTTCATGATGACCCATTCCTTTTCAATCAAGGAAGCGATCATGCGGTTAACCACCGCCCGGTTGAGTCCTGCACGACTGGCGAGCTCACGGATTGAGCGCGGTTTGTGGATGTGTAGCTGCAAGTAAAGCGACTTCGCCCTCTCATCTATGGATCGATCAGCAACGAGCTCCTGAGGTATTGATATGTCTCGCCTCTGTGATGGAAGAGACAAAGCACATTCGAGAATGTCTTCCGGCTTGATGTTAATACCTCCTCATTGGGGAATTATGGGGTTACCATATATTACCATAAACCGACCGGATGTGACAAGATCTACCAACAGTATACAGGGAGGAAGCTTGTAGGCAGCAGAAAGCTTGCAGGTTGCAGAAAGCTGGAGGCAGCAGGAAGCTTGCAGTCAACCAGAGCAACAAGAAGCTTGAGGACAGCAGGAAGCTTGTAGGTTGCAGGAAGCTTGCAGGCAGCGGGAAGCTTGTAGACCGCAGGAAACCTGCGGGTTGCAGAAAGCTTGCAGGCAGCACGAAGCTTGCAGACAAGACGAAGCCTGAAGACAGCAGGAAACTGTAGGTAGCAGGGATTTTGTAGGCAACAGGAAGCTTGCAGGCTGCAGAATGCCTGCAAGCAACAAGATGTGGCCCCAAGCAAGGGCCTGGGGCCACAGGACGAACATGGCGATGGCCTACGTACTGTCTTGCCTACGTACTGTCTTGCTCACATACTGTCTTGCCTACGAACTGTCTTGCTTACATACTGTCTTACCCACATACCGTCTTGCCCACATACCGCCTTGGCTACCTACTGCCTATGGCTTACTTACGACTGCCCGGCAGCCACCTTAAACTCAGTCCAGATTTTGGCGTGAAGCTCTTCGGCCTCAGCACTAACGGCCCTGATCATCTCCATATCCTCTGCGGTGAACTCCGGAGGCAGGGCGAGCATATCCTTGAGATCCGGATCGATCAGTTCGTCGGCTGACTTGTTAGTGCAGTAGTATGCCATCCATTCGAAGCATCTCTTGGATATCTCCGGTTGCAGGATAAAGTCGATGAACTTGTGGGCGGCGTCGGGATTAGGTGCATTGACCGGGATGAACTTGGCCATTATGCCAAATCCGATTCCTTCCTTGGGAAACACAATCTTCAGGTCCGGGTTGGCCAACACTGCAGTGGTGACCTGGGAGGTGTACATCACCGCAACGTCCACTTCACCGGATAACAGGTCATCCTGGAGGTTGTCGTCCTTGATGATGCGGATGTTAGGCGCCAACTCAAGCAATTTGTCGCCTGCAGCCCGGATAACCTCCTGGTCTTCTGTGTTGTAGCTTTCGCCGAGCACCTTAAGGGCCATACCGTTGATCACCCGGTAGTTGGCGATGATGCCCAGGCTGTCTCTCAGGGATTCGTGCCAGAGGTCGGCGTACCCGGTGATTTCGATGTCCACTGCGTCAGGATTGTACACGATGGTCTGGACCCCGGCGCCGTAGGGCACTGTGTATTCATCGTTGGGATCGTAGAATTGGCCTTGATACAGCGGATTTATGTGCTCGAAGTTCGGGATTTTGGAC
>JAAZEL010000039.1 GCA_012512325.1 Candidatus Fermentithermobacillaceae bacterium
CCATGCCTTGATATATTCTTTAGAGAGGCATGTTCGCGGTTTCACTTGCCTAACATTATCCACATCTGTGGATAACCGTGTGGATAACCTGTGAGCTTATTATACGCACATTGTGAGCATAGGCTTTTCCTTATTCTCAGGTTTTTCATCAACAGGAAACACCATCTTGCTAGGCTGGGACTAATTCACTACTGAATAACGCCTGAAAAACTCAGTCAATTGCCTCCGCCGGGCAAGGTGTTCTAAGATGAAGCGTAGCTTATGTTTGTGTTGGCTTTCATAATCTTCGGGAATGGTGGGTCTTGGACATGCTCAGAAAGCTTGAAGACCTCTGGAACGATGCATTATCCAGAGCATCAATGAGATTCTCAAACCCTGGAATGATACAGAACTGGCTCAAGGATACGAAACCCCTAAGTCTTGAAGATGACGTGCTTACCATAGCAGTGGTCAGCGAATTTGCCAAGACGTGGATCGAGACAAGGTACAAAGAAGAGCTGGCTGAAGCGTGGAAAGAGGCATACGGGGACCGGTGCGAGCTTGTGTTCTCGGTTTCCAGGCCTGAAAAGCCCGTGCCTGAAGCGCCTGCTTTGTTTCCCCAGGACGAGAGCGTGGCTCCCAGGAGAAAGCGCCAGTCCTACGACAGATACCAGCAGATGAGGCACCTCAACCCACGGTATGTGTTTGACAACTTCATCGTGGGCGCATCCAACAGGTTCGCCCACGCGGCCTGCCTTGCGGTAGCCGAAAGCCCGTCGAAAGCGTACAACCCCCTTTTCCTCTACGGGGGAGTAGGCCTGGGGAAGACCCATTTGATGCAGGCCATCGCCCATCATGTGTTTGCCCATCATCCCAGGCTCAAGGTATCATACGTGTCTTCTGAGACCTTTACCAACGAACTCATCCTGGCCATCCAGGAAGGCAACACCCAAGAATTCAGGAACCGTTACAGGAGCGCCGATGTGCTCCTTGTAGACGACATCCAGTTCGTTGCCGGCAAGGATGCAACCCAGGAAGAGTTCTTCCATACCTTCGACGCGTTGCACCAGGCTTCCAAACAGATTGTGATTTCGTCGGACAGGCCTCCCAAAGAGATTGCCACCCTTGAGGACAGGCTCAGGACAAGGTTTGAATGGGGCCTCATAGCTGACATCCAGCCGCCTGACATAGAGACACGGATCGCGATTTTGCGGAAGAAAGCGGAGCTCGAGGGTAGGGTGGTTCCCCTCTCAGTGTGCCAGTACATCGCCGAAAGAATTCCCAGCAACATCCGGGAACTGGAAGGTGCGCTGATCAGGGTGCTTGCATACACGGCGCTGCACAGATGCGAAGTTACCCTTGACGTGGCCCAGGAAGTGCTTAAGGACCTGCTGCCTGAAAGAAAGGTGGTCCCCATCACTGCTGAATCCATCCAGAAAGCGGTTGCCGATTATTACAACATCCCGGTGGCCGCCCTGTCAGCCAAGCGGAGGACGCGCAACGTCGCGTTTCCAAGGCAGGTGGCCATGTATCTGTGCCGGGTTTTGACCGATGCTTCACTGCCCCAGATAGGCCAGAGTTTCGGAGGCAGGGATCATACCACGGTGCTCCATGCATGTTCTAAGATCGAGGATGAGAGGAAGACTAATCCGGATCTGAACCACACCATCGAGGAACTGATTGAGCACATCAAAAAGGGTTAGCTTGCCGTTGTGAAGAATTCTGTGGATGAACTCTGGATTGTTTGTTGACAACATGTGGATAACGGTGGCCGCTTGGACTCGTGCACAAGTTATGCACAGGTGTCCACTTTCTTTCCACAGCGGTTTCCACATGAAAATCGGGCGTCCGCTGTGGAATAGGAGGGGTTGTACACAAATTCACACAACCTACTACTCCTACTGCTTTTAGCATATACACAACCGATATAGATAAGGAATGGACGTGTTCTCACACACCAATACAGGGAGGCGTATCACATGTACCTGTCAATACCGACACACGATCTTGCCTGGCTAGTACATACAGCATCCCGTCCCATACCTGCACGGAGTACTTTGCCGGCTATCCAAGGTTGTCTCATAGAGGCGGTTTCAGACAGGGTGATCTTTTCAGGTACCAACCTGGACTGGGGCGTAAGGGCGGCTTTGCCGGCCAAGGTGTCTTCCTCGGGGTCCCTGGTTGTGTCAGCCAAGATCCTGTCAGACATAGTCAGGACGTTGCCTCCGGGGGATGTCACCCTTTCACTTGACGAATCAGCTTGGGCACTCATAGTGAGGTCAGGAAATTCGGAAATGATGCTCAATGCAGTACCTGCCGATGATTTCCCCAAATGGCCTGAACCTGCGGGAGGACACAGGATTTCCATGGCAGCCGACACTTTCAGGGACCTGGTTAAGATAGGGGCCACATGCGCCGTATCAAATCCTGCGCGGCCTTTGTGGGGAGCATGCCTCATCGACTTGGTCGGGAACAAAGTGGTCATGGTGAGCACGGACCAGTTTGCCCTTTCCAGGGCCAGGGCGACGGTGAAGGCGGCGGAAGGCAGGGCTATTGTACCTGCCAATGTCCTGCAGGACCTGGCACGCCTCAACCTCAAGGATACCGGAGAAGATCAGGAAGAAGTAAGCCTGGAGATATGTGACGGTTACCTTTACTTCGCGTCAAGCAATATATCCAGCTTCACCCGGCTGATCGAGGGGCAGTATTACGCATACGAACAGGTGATCCCAAAGGCCTTCTCTTCTACCGCAAAGGTGTCCACCGAAGCCATGGCCGGGGCTGCTTCCAGGGCGTCAATTGTGGCCAGTGAGGAAGACAGGGCTATGCGGATCATCCTTGACAAGGAGAGCCAGACCCTCACCATCAAAGCCGGTTCAGCGGAAAAGGGCAAGATGGAAGAGGCTTTGCCTGCACAGGTGGAAGGGGAAGATATTGAAATCTGGGTGCAGCACCGTTACGTGCTCCAAGCCTTGAGCAAGATAGATTCTGAGCAAACTCTGTTCGGGATGACAGGCCAGGTAAGCCAGATGGTGATCGAGCCTGTCGCTGACGACTCGACTGACGGTGCAGTGAAATCTACATTCGTGATCATGCCCATGAGCCCTAAGGGAGCATTCTAATACGTGCGGTTTGCGTATGTGGTCTTAAGGGATTTCCGCAATTACCCTTACCTGGAGCTTGACATCCCTCCGGGCGCGTCCTTGTTCGTGGGGCCAAACGCACAAGGCAAGACAAACCTGCTTGAAGCTTGCTATTACATCTCTTCCCTGAGCTCACCCAGGGCTGAAAGGGAGTCTGATTTGGCCAGGTGGGGCACGGGCTGTTTTTCCTTGGCGGCAAGGCTTGAGGATTTGGGCTCCGTCACCACGGTTAAGATTGATACTGCCGTAACCCCTTCCGTGAGGCGCAAGCTCCGGATCAACGACAGGCGCGTAACCAGGCGGGAGCTGGTGGCCTTGTTTCCCTGCGTCTATTTTTCTCCCGACGACTTGTACATTGTGAAGGGAAGTTCAGCCCTTAGAAGGAAGTTTCTCGATTCGATTTTATCGAGGCAGGATTCGGTTTACGCCAAGACTTTGCAGCGGTACAATGATACAGTCGCCAGGCGGAACACCGCCCTCAAGAAAGCCGGCGCCGACAGCTCGTGGAAAAGCACCCTTGAAAGCCTGGATGAACTCCTCGTAAACCTGGGATCCCCCTTGCTATACAGGCGGTTAGGTCTCGTGGAGGAACTGTCCGGGTATACACAGTCCACCTACAAGTTCATAGCAAATGGCAATTGCGCCGTGGCATACACGTCCACACTAGGGGAGACGGCGCTTGATTTGGACGAGATCAAGGCCGCATTCCGCCAAAGACTCCGCGAACTTGGGCGGGAGGAGCTTGCCCGGGGTGTGACCCTTGCCGGGCCTCACAGAGACGACTTGTCGGTCTCCCTTAATGGCAAGAGTTTCAGGTATTTCGGTTCCCAAGGGCAACAACGCAGTGTGATGCTGGCGCTGAAAATGGCTGAGGCTCGGTGCCTGCAGCGAAGCTTTGGGACAAAGCCGGTGTTGCTCCTGGACGATGTGTTTTCCGAGCTTGATTCAGAGAAAAAGTCAAAAGTGCTGTCCTTGTGTGATTTCGGATTCCAGGTGCTCATGACATCCACTGAGTTGCCGAAACACACGGGCCCCAGGTTTTCCCTGTTCCGCGTGGAGAACAACGCAGCGATGCCCTGGGGAGTAGGAAACCAATCATAGGAGGATATGATGTCCCGTCCTGAACTTGTAGGCAACGTAATACAGCAAACCTTGGACAAGATGGGATTGCTTACAAAAGCCAAGCGGTTCCTGGTGTTCTGGTCGTGGGCCGAGATGGTGGGGGAGATCGCCAGGAACGCGAGGCCCAGGCGGATTGACGGGGACGTGTTGTACGTGGCTACCGCCTCGTCGGCGTGGGCCCAGGAACTCACTCTCATGCGGAAGAGCATCATCCAGCGGATAAACGCCTATCTGGGCGGGAATTACATTAAAGATATACGCTTTTCCGAGCACCTGTGGGGCACCACCCAGGACTTGGGCGATGGCGATATATGCGGCAAGACCCATGAGGAGTACAAGCGGTTCATGTCCGGGGATGTGCTTACGCCAGGTGAAAAGGAGCGGATTGATTCCCTGGCGGACACAGCCGGAGGCTCACCCCTTTGTTCGGTTTTCCGGAGCTTCGTTGCTACAATGGAAAAAAGGCAAAAATACCTGCTCAAAAAAGGACTCACCAGGTGCAATTCATGCGGCTGTCTCTACGGTCCGGGGCGCCGGTGCCCTTACTGCAAAGCCAAACAGGAACTTAACGATTACCACCGTGTGCTTGCCATTCTTGAGAGGCATCCCGAAACTTCGGACCTGACCTTGGCTGTAATCACGGGTATAAGAGAAAAGGAAACCTTTGCGAAGGCCAGGCAAACCTTGGATTCAAGATGGCACCGGGAGCTACGACACGGATACTTTGCCGCATCTACCGGGAAACCCGCTGGGCGCGAGCTGGCCCGTTTCCGGGAAGTTGCGGTGAAACTGGCAAGCTTGCGTACCGGACAACCCGGCCACCGGCTGACCGCCGAAGACTTGGAGAAGGTGATTGGCAAAAGGTTTGCGAGCCTGGCAAGAGCGCGACCGGGCAGAAGGAGACAGGCGAGCCCTGAGCCGAACATCGATTCGGTGTAGAAGCTGTGCTAGAATTGGATTGAACTGCATTGCGAGGTGGCGTAGTTTGAAACAGCTCGAAGGAGAAAAACAAGTTTATACTGCGAAAGATATCCAAGTGCTCGAAGGGCTTGAGGCCGTCCGCAGGAGGCCGGGCATGTATATCGGCTCAACATCCGAGAGAGGCCTCCATCATATCCTGTTTGAGGTTGTGGATAACAGTGTGGATGAATCCCTTAACGGGTATTGCGACCGGATAGACGTTGTCCTGCTCAAGGATGGTTCTGCGTCATGTGAAGATAACGGCCGGGGCATACCTGTAGGGATTCAGCCTGAAGTGGGGCTTCCGGCGGTGGAAGTGGTGCTAACAAGGCTGCATGCCGGGTCCAAGTTCGGCAAGGGAGGCTACAAGGTATCCGGTGGACTCCACGGGGTAGGCGTTTCCGTGGTGAACGCCCTTTCCGAGTGGCTAGAAGTTAAGGTAAAACAAGGCGGCGGACTGTATTGCATCAGGTTTGAGCGGGGAAAAACCGTGGAGCCGTTGAGACGCCTTGGCGACGCCGAAGGCACCGGCACATATGTGAGGTTCAAGCCCGACCGGGAGATCTTCGATACGGTCAAGTTTGATTTCAACACCGTTGCCCGCAGGTTGAGAGAGCTTGCGTACCTAAACAGCGGGCTTGAGCTCAACCTTTACGACGAACGCACCGGGCAAAAAGCCCAGTACAAGTTCGACGGCGGCTTGGTTGAGTTTGTAAAGGCACTTAACAGGAACAAAGATATCCTGCACCCTGAACCTGTGTACGGGAAGGTCACAAGGGATGACCTGGACGTCGAATTTGCCTTCCAGTTCAATGACTCGTATATCGAAAACGTGCTGTCTTTTGCCAACACCATAAGAACCCATGAAGGCGGAACCCACGAAGCAGGCTTCAAGACGGCGCTTACCAGGGTGATTAATGACCAAGCCAGAAAAGCGGGGATCTTGAAAGAAAACGATTCCAACCTTGCAGGTGAAGATATCCGTGAAGGCATAGCGGCGGTGCTTCACGTGAAACTCAGGGATCCCCAGTTCGAAGGGCAGACCAAGACCAAGCTGGGAAACTCTGAAGTTGCCGGCGCGGTTCAGGCTGCGGTGACCGAGGTGCTCAACGAGTATTTCGGGGAGAAGCCGGACGTTGCCAAGACCATCGCCCAAAAGGCCATCGTGTCGGCAAGGGCCCGGGAAGCCGCCCGCCAGGCCAGGGAGCTCACCAAGAGAAAGGGTGCCCTTGAGGTCACTTCCCTCCCCGGCAAGCTTACCGATTGCATATCCCGTGACCCCAGGGAATGCGAGCTGTTCCTGGTGGAGGGTATTTCGGCCGGAGGGTCGGCCAAACAGGCCAGGGACAGGCATTTCCAAGCTGTGTTACCTCTCCAGGGGAAGATACTCAACGTAGAAAAGGCGAGGCCTGACAGAGCTCTGGCCCATGAAGATATCAGGGCGCTTATCACCGCTATCGGAACGGGGTTCAGCGACGATTTCGACATAACCAAGGCGCGGTACCATAAGATCATTATCATGACCGACGCTGACGTGGACGGAAGCCACATACGGACGCTTTTGCTTACGTTCTTTTTCAGGTACCTGCCCGGACTTATCGATGAAGGTTACCTGTATATCGCCGAACCCCCTTTATACCTGGTGAGAAGCGGCAAGACCGAAAAATACCTGTATTCAGACGAGGAACTTGCGGCATACCTGGAAGAAATCAAGGGTTCCAATTACAGCGTGCAGCGTTACAAGGGTTTGGGTGAGATGAACCCGGATCAGCTTTGGAAGACCACCATGGACCCTGCCACCAGGACGCTACGGAGGGTGTCCGTAGTCGATGCCATAGCTGCAGATGAGATATTTACCATCCTCATGGGCAACAAGGTGGAGCCAAGGCGGGAGTTTATCCAGGAGAACGCCCACTTGGTCAGGAACCTTGACACCATAGGATAACAGGAGGAGGGTTTGCCCATGACAGACATTGCCCGGAGACTCGTATCCGCGCCTATAGAAGACGAGATGAAACGATCGTACATCGACTACTCCATGAGCGTCATAGTGTCCCGCGCCCTGCCAGATGTGCGTGACGGGCTCAAGCCGGTCCAGAGAAGGATAATCTACTCCATGGATGAGCTGGGCACGCGCCATGACAAGCCCCACAAGAAGTGCGCGCGCTTGGTGGGCGAGACCATGGGTAAGTATCACCCCCACGGCGACCAGGCCATCTACGATGCCCTTGCCCGGATGGCCCAGCCGTTTAACATGCGTTATCCCCTTGTGGACGGTCACGGCAACTTTGGGTCAATAGACGGGGATCCTCCTGCGGCCATGAGGTACACCGAGGCCAGGTTAACTGCAATTGCCGGCGAGCTTCTCAGGGACCTTGACAAGGAGACGGTGGATTTTGTGCCCAACTTCGATGAATCCCTTAAGGAGCCGGCCGTGCTGCCGTCAAGGGTCCCCAATCTCCTGATCAACGGGTCTTCGGGAATTGCAGTGGGCATGGCCACCAATATCCCTCCCCATAACCTCGGGGAGACGGTGGATGCGCTGATAGCTCTTATTGACAACCCTGATCTCAGCTCCCTTGACCTCATGGAATACATCAAGGGGCCTGATTTTCCCACAGGGGGCGTCATTGTAGGGATAGAGCCCATAAAATCCCTTTACATCACAGGCAGAGGCGTTATGAAAGTCAGGGCAAACGCCGGCATAGAAACGGCAAAGAACGGCAGGCAACGCATTGTAATCGACGAGCTGCCTTACCAGGTAAATAAGTCCAAGCTCATAAAGACCATTGCAGATCTGGTGAGGGACAAGAAGATTCAGGGGATAAGCGACCTGAGGGACGAAAGCGACAAGAGCGGGCTTAGGGTGGTCATCGAGGTAAGAAAAGATGTTGATGCCCAAGTGGTGCTCAACCAGCTTTTTAAGTATACGCCTCTGGAGACGAGTTTCGGAGGGATAATGCTGGCTTTGGTCGGCAGCCGCCCCCGGATACTCGGCCTCAAGGGGATGCTGTCCCACTACATTAAGCACAGGGAAGAGGTCATTACCAGGCGGACCAGGTACGAGTTGAGGAAAGCCGAAGAACGGGAACACATCCTTGCAGGCCTGGAAATCGCCCTGGCAAACATCGATGAAGTGATAGAGCTCATCAAGAGCTCCAAGAACGGGGCGGAAGCCAAAGTCAGGCTCATGGAAAGGTTCGGGCTGGACGAAGTCCAGGCCAAGGCAATACTGGATATGAGGCTTGAGCGCCTCACCGGCCTTGAAAGAGACAAGATCATTGAAGAACGCCAAGCCCTGCTCAAGGAAATTGAGTACTTAAGGGCTGTGCTCAGCTCCGAAAAAATGATATTGACCATCATCAAGAAAGACCTGGAAGACGTGAAAGCCGCTTATGCAGACCCAAGGCGCACCAGGATAGCGGCCAAGGCGGTTGAGATCTCAGAAGAGGAACTCATAATAGAGCAAGAAGTTTCCGTGATCCTGACCGGCATGGGGTACATCAAGCGCATGCCCCTGAATGCGTACAGGAGCCAGAGGCGGGGCGGGCTGGGCGCCACTGCCATGCAAACCCGGGAAGAAGACTGGGTCGAGAAGGTTGTGTCCGTGACCACCCGGGACTCTCTGGTGCTGTTTACCACCCGCGGAAAGGCATATTGGCTCAGGGTGTTCGATATACCTGAAGCGAGTAAGCAAGCCAAAGGTTATTTGGTGTCCAGACTGATTGCCCTTGAAAAGGACGAGAGGGTTACAGCCTTGATACCTGCCCCTGAAGACCCGGAAACCGCCGGAGACCTTTTCTTCGTGACAAAGCAGGGGATGTGCAAGCGCACTCCGTTTTCTGAATACATGACCCGCAGAACCACGGGATTGAGAGCGATCAACCTCCGGGAAGGGGACAGCTTGATACTTGCAAGGCTCGCCCAGGAAGGAGACGAAATCCTCATAGGCACTTATTTCGGAAAGGCCATAAGGATGAGCGTGGACGATGTAAGGCCCATGGGCAGGACTGCTACAGGAGTTATAGCCATCAGGCTTGAGAAGGGGGATTACGTAGTGGCCGCCGATCCCGTAGCGCCTGGTTCCGAAGTGCTCCTGGTCACCGAGAACGGTTACGGGAAACTGAGTGAAGTGAGCGACTTTCCCCTCCAGAGAAGGGGCGGGAAGGGGGTCATGGCCATCAAGAAGTCGGCCAAGGGCGGAAACCTGGCTATCATGCGGGTGGTCACTTCCGAGGACGAAGACGCCTTGCTCATAACGGCTGAAGGCGTAGCCATAAGGATAAAGCTGTCTGATGTCAAGGTTGCCCGGAGGAATACCCTGGGTGTGAGGCTAATGAAAGTAGAGGAGAATGACCGGCTGTCAGCATGCAGCATCATAGAAGGTGATTGAGGATGTCCCGGGGATTTCTGGTTTCGGATCATGTCGCTGACGTACGTGTAAGAGCGTGGGGTTTAGGCTTCGAAGAAGTGTTTTCCGAAATGTCCAAGGGAATGTGGTCTGTGATGTTCGGCGAAGCCCGGATCCCCGCTTTAGATAAATGGAACATCGAAGTAACAGGCGCCGACATGGAAGACCTGCTTGTAGCTTTCCTCAACGAGCAACTGGCCTTGTTTGACATGGAAGGCCTGGCTGTGGCAGATATAGAACGGATTGACATCAGACCTGTTAAGCTTGGGCCAGGCCGGGAAGGGGAAGAGGTGCTTCTGGATGCTGCCGTGTCCGGGGCCCACGTATCCCAGGTGCAGGCAAGGGTTAACCTCCACATAAAAGCTGCCACCTTTCACGGATTGCGTCTCACTCCCACAGAAGCCTGGATTACTTTCGATGTGTGATGGCGGATTACGCCAAAGGGACTAGAGCCCAAGCAGTCAGGGCCAAGCTGTCAAGGGGGTGTGATTTGAATGGCAATTAACCTTAAGAAGGTTCTAGGGCACGAATGCCGGTGGATCATGCCCAAATCAGGGGGCATGAAGGTCGACGGCGTCATTTTTGCCACTGAAGAGATAATCAATGATTTGGAAGGGACAAAGGCAATAGAACAGGTGAGAAACGTAGCTTACCTCCCGGGTATTTTGAAGGCCTCATCGGCCATGCCTGATATCCATGAAGGATACGGTTTCCCAATAGGCGGGGTTGCGGCCACCGACCTCAACGACGGGGTGGTTAGCCCGGGCGGGATCGGCTACGACATCAACTGCGGCGTCAGGCTCATGGTGTCAAACCTGACCAGGGACGATGTGCTAAAGCGCCAGGAAGACCTCGTAAACAACCTGTTTGCCAATATCCCCACAGGCGTGGGCAAGAAGGGGTCCATCCGCCTGTCCCGGAAGCAGCTCGAACAGGTGCTGGAAGAAGGCGCCGGCTGGGCGGTACGAAACGGCTACGGATGGGATTCGGACTTGGAATACTGCGAGGAAAACGGGTGCATGGACGGGGCAGACCCTGCCTATGTGTCCGACAGGGCGCGTAAGCGGGGAAGCGACGCCTTGGGCACCTTGGGCTCGGGCAACCACTTCATAGAAGTGAGCTATGTGGAAGAGATTTTCGACCAAGAAGCGGCTCAGGTGTTCGGGCTGTTCAAAGACCAGGCGGTGTTCTGGGTCCACTCAGGCTCGAGAGGATTGGGGCACCAGGTGTGCAGCGACTACCTCCACGTGATGCGCCGCGCCGTGTCCAAGTACGGCATATCTCTGCCCGACAGGCAGCTTGACTGCGCTCCGATCGCATCCGATGAGGGCAAGCGGTATTTTGCGGCCATGGCAAGCGCAGCCAACTACGCGTGGGCTAACAGGCAGATTCTCGCCCACTACGTGAGGGAGTCGGTGAGGCAGACTTTCGGGAAGTCCCCCGAAAGCCTGGGGATGTACATGCTTTACGACGTAGCCCACAACATCGGCAAGTTAGAGGAGCATATAGTTGACGGGGTGGCGCGGAAGGTGCTGGTGCACAGGAAAGGTGCTACCAGGGCGTTCGGCCCGGGGCACCCGCACGTGCCCGAGAAGTACCGGCAAGTTGGGCAGCCTGTGCTGATTCCGGGTGACATGGGCCGGGCTTCTTACGTGCTCAAAGGCACTCAGGCTGCCATGGAGCTTTCCTTCGGATCCGCGTGCCACGGGGCCGGCCGGGCCCTTTCCAGGACCCAGGCACGGAGGGCGATCACTGCCGAAGAACTCAGGGAAGAGCTGGCACGCAGGGGTGTGTTCGTGAGGGCCGCCACCATGAAGGGGCTTGTGGAAGAAGCGCCTGACGCATACAAGGACGTAAGCGTCGTAGTGGAAGCCACCCATTGTGCAGGCTTGGCGCAGAAAGTGGCAAGGGTTAGGCCCATGGGAGTTATTAAAGGTTAAGGCGTGGGCTTGTTGTTTGAACCAACCACATACAAACGGGAAAGGGGAAGCGGCTATGGCTGACACGGACAGAAGGGCTGAGATAGCCGTAATCGGCGGCACAGGGTTTTATGAATTCTTTGAAGATGCCACTGAAATAACGGTGAACACCCCTTACGGGCATCCGTCTGATTCCATTTCCCTGGGCACGATTGCAGGGAGAAAGATTGCGTTCATCCCTAGGCACGGCAAGAAGCACCAGTATCCGCCCCACATGGTGAACTACAGGGCGAACCTGTGGGCGCTAAAGCAGCTGGGAGTGTCCCGGGTTCTGGGCCCGTGTGCGGTGGGCAGCCTCCAGCCCGACGTGCATCCGGGGGACTTTGTGTTCTGCGACCAGTTTGTGGACAGGACAACGGGAAGGAAGGACACGTTTTACGATGGGCCCAAGACGGTTCACCTGAGTTCTGCGGATCCTTACTGCCCTGAACTGAGGGAAATAGGCATCGCCGCAGCCAAGGAGTTGGGTTTGCGTTACCACTCCGACGGGACCATGGTGGTGATCCAGGGCCCCAGGTTTTCAACCAGGGCGGAGTCCAAATGGTTTTCGTCAATGGGGTGGAAGGTTATCAACATGACCGGGTACCCAGAAGTGATGCTTGCCCGGGAACTAGGCATGTGTTACCTGAACGTGTCCCTGGTTACCGATTACGATGTGGGGCTTGAAGGCAGGCCGGACATAAGACCGGTTACCGCCGAAGAGGTCACAAGGGTGTTCATGGAGCACAACGAAAAGCTCAAGCACCTCATGCGCAGGATCATAGCAAACATTCCGGCCTCGGCACAATGCTCTTGCCATGAAGAATTGGAAAGAGTGTTGTCATAAGGGGTGGCTCCAATATGGTTCAGGCGGTCAGGTGGGAGCAGGGAGCGCTGTCCCTCTTGGATCAGCGACTTCTGCCCCATGAAGTGAAGTATGTAACGTGTGCGGATTACAGGCAAACTGCCAAGGCCATTGCTGACATGATAGTGCGCGGAGCCCCGGCAATCGGCATAAGCGGGGGCTACGGGCTGGCTTTGGCCGCGTTTGAGGCGGCAGATAGGTTCAAGGCTTCCGGTGACAGCGGTGAAGACTCGGCGGCGGAGCACTTTCTCAAGCATGCAGCCTCGGTCCTGATTTCAGCCAGGCCTACCGCAGTCAACCTTTCATGGGCGGTGGAGCGAGTGTTGGGCAAGACGCTTTCAGCCCTTGCCCAGGGAGGAATAACTCATGCGGCACAAGCCGCCTTGGAGGAAGCCCGCGCCATAGAGCTGGAAGATGTGGAAGCCAACCGCAGGATAGGGATGCACGGGGCGGCTCTCATACGACCGGGTTCAGCCATTATGACCCATTGCAATGCAGGGGCGTTGGCAACCGGGGGATGGGGGACTGCCTTGGGTGTGATAAGGCAGGCGCGGGCCGAGAACAAAGTCACCATGGTTTACGCCAATGAGACCAGGCCCTGGCTTCAAGGGGCAAGGCTTACCGCATGGGAGCTCATGCAAGACGGGATCCCCGTGACCTTGCTGGCGGACAGCGCTGCAGGCTATATCATGTCCCTGGGGAAGGTGGATGCCGTGGTGGTGGGCGCTGACCGGATCGCAGCCAACGGCGACGTGGCCAACAAGATTGGCACCTATACCCTGGCATGTTTGTGCAAGTACCACGATATCCCGTTTTACGTCGCGGCGCCTGTGTCTACCTTTGACCTGAGTTTGGCCTGCGGGCGCCAGATAAAGATCGAGGAACGATCGGAACAAGAAGTGCTGGAGTTCATGGGCAAACCGGTAGCGCCGGCCGGTGCCCGGGCGTTTAACCCGTCATTTGACGTAACGCCTGCGGAACTTATATCGGCAATCATCACGGAAAAGGGCACAGTGTTCCCTCCGCTGGAGAAGCACATATCTGCAGTGGTAAAGTGAAAGGTAAAGAACAGGACCGGGGGAAGTAACAGTGAAGACTTGGAGGCGGTTAATCGATTCCGGCTGGCGGGTTACCATCCCAAAACCCATCCGTAATAGCTTGGGGTGGAAGATCGGCACTGAGGTATGCGTCCACTGGGATGGGTTCGAGATAACTATCTGCTGCCCCAAAATGGGGTGTGTCAAATGCCCGGATATAAGCCGGGTAGGCGCCCTCGGGAAGGTGCTTATCCCGCCCAGGGTGAGGGAAGAGGCCCGGCTGTATCCAGGGCAGGTGTTGTCCTTCAGTTTGCAGGGCAACCAGATCATGGTGAGGCCGGAGGAGCAGCAGTTCCGGTGTAGTGCATGTGGTTCAGAGTGCGAGGTGAGGCAAGTGCTCCCCAACGTACACCTGTGCAAGCTTTGCCGGGAAAACCTTGAGGCAGCTGCTCTGAAGAGCGTCAGGGGAGCGGAATACCGGGCGTTGCAGGGAAAATAGACGCCAAGGCGGGATGATTGAATGGCAGTGCCGACAGGCAACGGGGCGGAAAGACAATATGTGCGTACCGTTACCACCGGGTGGAGGTTTACCCTGCCTTCCCAGATCAGGGAAGCCCGGGGATGGGATGAAGGCACCGTACTCAGGGCCCGGATTGCCGGCGAAAGCGTCATATTGTGCGATGCACGCGGGCAGGCGGATGAGATCACATGTTACCTGGGTTCCGGAGGTAAGGTAGTGATACCCGCTGAGGTAAGGGAAAAGGTGGGTTGGTCCCTGGGCGAGCGGGTTGCCATCAGGAACGGGCCCCAGGGGGTTGTGCTTACGCTGTGTTGCAGGAGAGATCGCTGCCGCTCGTGCGGGAACTTGCACAGCGTGACCGAAGTGATAGACAATCTTTTCCTGTGTTCTGAATGCTGGAACCGGTATGTGGAAATGACCGCCGCTAAGAGGCGTACGGCTTGAGGCAGATCCGTGTGCGGGCAGTTGCGCGGGAGGTGCCGCCCGGATATAATAAAGTAGCATGATAACTGAGCGAGAGTAGTTCAGTGGTAGAACATCGGCTTCCCAAGCCGAGGGCCGCGGGTTCGAATCCCGTCTCTCGCTCCAGTTTTTTTAGGTAGGGCCGGCGTAGCTCAAGGGCAGAGCAACGGTTTCGTAAACCGTAGGTTATGGGTTCGATTCCCTTCGCCGGCTCCATTGCTTTCTGCAGGAAGTCTGTACCGTCCGGTTCCTTCCCAAGGCAACGGTGAAAGGCTGTTCAACCCCTTTCGTCCACACCTGTGACGGCTTTCCCCGCCAGGAATGTTAGGAGCAGGGGCTCAAGGCGCGTTTTGGAAAGGCGCGGCTCCTGAAGTCTCCTTGACTGTAAGGCGCTGGTTTGTTAACGTATTCGCGATAAGCATCTACGAGATCTCTTGTCATGGACACATTACGAAATCACCTTTCGAAGGAGGCAGGGCCCGTGTCAAACCTTTTAGAGATTCGCTGGCACGCCAGGGGTGGACAAGGAGCGAAAACGGCTTCAACTTTGCTCGCTGAGACCTCGATGGCTGCCGGGAAATATGTCCAAGG
>JAAZEL010000003.1 GCA_012512325.1 Candidatus Fermentithermobacillaceae bacterium
AGCGTATTGAAGGGGCTGTAGTGATACAGCCCCTTCAACTTTGCAAAACAAATTCACCCGGGAGGAGGCCCCCCGGGTGAGTTCCACTTAAATCCAGCAGATGGATTAGTAATCGAAATCAGGGTTCGGGTAAGGAGGCGTCTTCTCCTTCTCGGGCTTTTCGCCCACAACCGCCTCTGTGGTCAGCAGCATGGACGCGACAGATGCGGCGTTCTCAAGGGCTGAACGTGATACCTTGCGCGGGTCGACGATTCCGTACTTGGCTACTTCCACGAACTCCTCGGTTACGGCGTTGAGGCCCCAACCCTTCTTGTCGCTGGCTTTGACCTTCTCGACCACGACCGAGCCCTCAAGGCCTGCGTTCTCGGCGATCTGGCGGAGGGGTTCTTCAAGGGCCCTCTTGACGATCATGGCACCGACTTTTTCGTCGCCTTCCAGCTCGAGTCCGTCGATGACGTTCATCACGTTGATGTAGGTGACTCCGCCGCCGGGCACCATGCCTTCCTCAACTGCAGCCCTGGTAGCGGCAAGGGCGTCCTCGAAACGGTGCTTCTTGTCCTTAAGCTCGGTTTCAGAGGCAGCGCCTACCTTGATGACCGCTACGCCGCCGGCCAGCTTGGCAAGCCTCTCTTGCAGCTTTTCACGGTCGTAGTCAGAATCGGTTTCTTCGAGTTCGCGCCTGATCTGGTTGATCCTGGCTTCGATATCTTCTTTGCTGCCTTTGCCCTCGATGATGGTGGTCTTTTCCTTGGAAACGCGTACCCTGGCAGCTTCGCCCAGCATGCTGAGGTCCACGTTCTCCAGCTTGACACCGAGGTCCTCAGACAGGAACTGGCCGCCGGTGAGTGCGGCAATGTCGCCGAGCATTGCCTTTCTCCTATCGCCGAAGCCAGGCGCCTTGACAGCGCAGATGGACAGAGTTCCACGGATCTTGTTGAGCACCAGGGTTGCAAGGGCTTCGCCCTCAACGTCTTCGGCGATGATCAGGAGCGGCCTGCCGGACCTTGCTACCTTCTCGAGCAAGGGCAGGATATCAGCCACTGCTGAGATCTTCTTCTCGTAAATCAGGATAAAGGGATTCTCAAGCTCAGCTTCCATTGCATCGGTATCGGTAACGAAGTATGCCGACAGATACCCTCTGTCAAACTCCATACCTTCCACAACTTCTACGGTTGTGTCGGTACCCTTGGATTCTTCTATGGTGATGACGCCGTCTTTGCCCACTTTGTCCATGGCGTCAGCGATGATTTCGCCGATCTGGGGATCGTTACCGGAAATGGCTGCGATGTGCGCAATATCCTGCTTGTCTTCAACGGGGGTTGCCAGCGTTTTCATCTCTTCGACCACGCGGGCAACTGCCTTATCGATACCGCGCTTGATGAACACAGGGTTGGCACCTGCAGCGACGTTCTTGAGCCCTTCTTTGACCATAGACTGGGCGAGAACTGTAGCCGTGGTGGTTCCGTCTCCTGCTACGTCGTTTGTCTTGGAAGCCACTTCGCGGCACAGCTGTGCGCCCATGTTCTCAAAGGGATCTTCAAGTTCGATTTCCTTCGCGACTGTAACACCGTCTTTGGTGATTACAGGCGAACCGAACTTCCTATCCAAAACCACATTTCTCCCTTTGGGGCCCAGTGTGATTTTGACCACATCTGCAACTGCATTTACTCCTGCCAAAAGGGCCTTACGCGCCTCAGCGTTATACTTGATAATCTTTGCAGGCACTTAACGATTCCCTCCTTAAGAGATTTGCTTGAACACGGCGAACGACCTGTTGTTCAAGGTATCCTCACGGTGCTTTCCGAGCACTTCCGAGTCGTTCCCAGTGGTGTGGTGACTCAGAACAAGGAGCTACTCCTCGACCCTAATCGCAAGGATGTCGCTTTCCCGGACGATCAGGTACTCCTCGCCGTTAATCTTGATTTCCGTACCGCTGTACTTGGAGTAGATCACACGGTCGCCAACCTTGACGGTAGGCTCGAGTTGGGCGCCATTTTCGAGGATTCTGCCGGGACCTACAGCAATAACTTCTCCTTCCTGCGGCTTATCTTTGGCAGTGTCAGGCAGAACGATACCGCCTTTTGTCTTCTCTTCTGCTTGGATGGGTTTGAGGACTACGCGATCAGAAAGCGGCTTAAGAACCAAAATGAACCCCCCTTGTAGTATTGGCTGATAAATCCTTGTTGTTAGCACTCGACACGGGTGAGTGCTAACTGAGGATCATTATATGGATCGACACTACTAATTGTCAACGTTTTCTTCGATGTCCATTCATTTGCTGAGAAAACCGGTGTAGGACACGGAGGCAAGGATTGAGAATCTTCCTCACTTGATGGTAATCAGGGGCTCAATCTTTGAGTATGTGACTTCACCGATTCCAGACACCTTCAACAAGTCCTCCTTGCGGGTAAAGGGCCCCCGCAGCCGTCGGAACTCAACTATCGCCGCAGCCTTTGCAGGACCGATCCCGGGAAGCGCCTCCAACTCCTTGGCCGTAGCCGTGTTTACGTTAATGGGAAAAACCGGCCCTTTAGAGGCTGAGCCTGACTTCGCCTGCCCGGTGTCTGAATATGGCGGTGACCAGTGTCCGTATAAAGAACCTTGTCCGGAAGCAGCTCCCTGGACATCGGCAAACTCGCCTTTCTTGGGTACATATATCTTGTCCTGGTCGTAAAGCATGCCTGCAAGGTTCAGATAATCCAGGTCAGCATCCTCCCGGGGAACTGCCAGTTCCAGAGCTTCATAGAGCCGCTGTCCTTGTCTCAGCTTGTACACTCCCGGTGACTCCACGGCGCCGGCTATGTGGACGAAGATGACCTCTGTTTCGTCTTCCCCGTCTTGAGAGGAAACCCCACCGTCAATGGCACCGGTGCCACCGGGACCGGTAGGACCGTTGAAGACCGTGGATTCGTCGTCGCCGGCTTGATCTTGTCCCCCTCCCGGACCGCCCCAAGCCTGGGACTGGCCGTCGGGAACAAGCACAAGCTCATCGCCTGATGAAGGGAAGATGCCGCGCCACCACAAACCGGCGGCTCCTATCAGCAAGAGGATTGATATGGCGCAAATGATAAGCTCTGCCTGTCGGGTCATGCCATTATTGTACCCGGATTTCCATAATCTGACAAGCTCTTGATTGCGCACTGACTCGTCTCCACTCGTGTCCGGAGAGGGTAACAAAAAAGCCGCCGGCAGACACGCCGCGCCCACCAACGGCCCTGATCCAACGGCACTTGCCGCAGCCCAACCTACGCCTTAGACCACATCGGTGGTTTCGACCACATAGGCGCTTCAGCGCTTGGTGACTATGTTCACCAGTTTGTCCTTGACAACCACCACTTTGGCGATCTTGTCCCTTGCCTCAGAGCCTGCTCCCAGCAATCGCACGATCCTGTCAGACGCAAGGGCTTTGGCCGTAAGCTCTTCATCGCCGGCACCGGCCTCAACCTGGATCCTGTCGCGGACCTTGCCGTCAACCTGGACCACAACCGTCACGATTCTCTCTGCGACCAGCTCCCTGTCATACTCAGGCCAGCCTGCCTCTTCAACCGTCCCGCTGCAGCCGAGCCTCTCCCACAGCTCATGGGCCAGATGGGGCGCAAAGGGAGAAAGCAGCCTCACCAAGGTGGCCCTGGCTTCAGCCAGTGCCTCCGGGTCCTGGGCATCCTTGGGCAGCCTGAGGTACCTGCCGATGTAGTTGGACAGTTCCATAAGCTGGGACACCGCCGTGTTGAGGGCGAACCGCTCCAGGTCTTCAGTCACCTTCTTTATGCTTTGATGGGTTATCCTGAGCAGGCCTTCCGTTGAAACTGCGTCTCCGGGCCCACCTTCGACTCCCGGCCGATCGTTCTCAAACTCCCCGGTTACCTGCCTCCAAACCCTGTGCAGGAACCGGTTGGCACCCTCGATCCCCCGGTCAGACCACTCAAGGTCTTTTTCAGGAGGAGCCGCGAACATCATGAACAATCGGAGCACATCGGCTCCAAACTTGGCGACCATCTCATCGGGAGAAACCACGTTGCCCTTGGACTTGGACATTTTAGCCCCGTCGCGCACAACCATGCCCTGGGGACGCAGTTCCGTAAAGGGCTCGTCGGCAGGGACCAAGCCGGCGTCGTACAGTACCTTTGTGATGAACCTGGCATACAGGAGGTGCATCACCGCATGCTCCACACCGCCGATGTACAGATCCACAGGGCACCAGTAATCCACGTCCTCCTTGGCAAAGGCCGCGTCTGTATGGTGTGGGCTGGCAAATCTGAAGAAGTACCACGATGAGCACACGAAGGTATCCATGGTGTCAGTCTCCCGCTTGGCAGCCTCGCCGCATACAGGGCAAGCCGTATTGGCGAAGGCCTCATGTCTTGCCAAAGGCGAAGGCCCTCCGCTTGTAACCTTCAGGCCCAAGGGCAGCACCACCGGCAGGTCTTCTTCGGGGACAGGCACTGTGCCGCACTTAGGGCAGTAGATAACCGGGATCCGTGCTCCCCAGTACCTTTGCCTGGATATCAACCAGTCCCGCATCTTGTAAGTGACCTTGCCCCGGCCTATGCCCTTTTCCTCAAGGAACCGGGTGACTTCCGCCCGACCTTCTTCGCTGCCCAGGCCGGTAAAGGGGCCCGATTCCACCATGATCCCAGGATCGACGTAGGCGGTCTCCATCTCCTCCAAGCTGAGGCTCTTGTCTTCATTCTGGATCACGATCTTAACCGGCAGCCCGTATTTCTTCGCGAAATGGAAGTCCCTTTCATCGTGTCCGGGAACACCCATGACCGCCCCTGTACCATATTCGTAGATAACGTAATTGCCTATCCAAACAGGCACCTTGTCGCCTGACACCGGATTGGTGGCATAGACCCCCGTGAATATGCCTTCTTTTTCCAAGGCCTCAGAGGTCCTGTCGATCTCAGACATCCGCATCACTTTGTCTATGAATGCCCTCACAGGCGCCTCGTACTCGGTGCCCTGTATGAACTTCTCCACCAACGGATGCTCCGGAGCAAGCACCAGGTAAGTAACGCCGTAGATTGTGTCCTGGCGCGTGGTGAACACCGGAATCTCTTCGGAATTTGGCCCCCTGAAGACTATCTCCGCACCTTCGCTCCTGCCTATCCAGTTGGCCTGCATAGTCTTGACGTACTCAGGCCAGCCGTCCAGTTTGTCCAGGTCAGCCAGGAGTCGTTCTGCATAATCGGCTATCTTGAAGAACCACTGGTCCATCTTGCGCTTTTCCACCAGGGAATCGCAGCGCCAGCACCTGCCTTGCTCTACCTGCTCATTGGCCAGCACAGTGTGACAGGTGGGGCACCAGTTGGCCGGAGCAGTCTTCTTGTACGCCAGCCCGCGCTCATAGAGAAGCAAGAACAGCCACTGGGTCCACTTGTAGTACTCAGGAAACGCAGTGGTGACTTCCCTGGACCAGTCGTAGCTGAAGCCCATCCTCTTGAGCTGCTCCCTCATATGGGCGATGTTGCTCCACGTCCATTCGTCGGGCCGAACGCCACGGTCGATGGCTGCATTCTCTGCAGGCAGCCCGAAAGAGTCCCAGCCCATGGGGTGGAGGACGTTGAACCCCCGTGCCCGCTTGTACCTGCTGACCACATCGCCGATGGTATAATTCCTCACGTGGCCTACATGGAGGTTACCCGACGGGTACGGGAACATCTCCAACACGTAGAACTTGGGCTTTTCCAGGTCCTCGTCGACCACATAGGTTTCGTTGTCCCGCCATATGGCCTGCCATTTCTCTTCGATCTGCCAGGGATTGTAGCCCTGGTTGCCGGGCCCGGCCTTTCCATTGCCAACAGAAGCATCCCTGCTTACAACAGGCCTGCTGCTTACAGCAGCCTTGAGCTTCGGCCGCGGGCCTCCGTTGTCTTCACAGGCGGGACAGTTGTGTTTCTCGCCAACATGGCCCTTGTCACGGTTCTTGTCGTCTGCCATAGTCGTCTACCCCCTGCCTAAACACAAAGCCCTCATCCTAGGGACGAGGGCCAATTCAGCTCAACCGCGGTACCACCCTGGTTCGGTTATCACTTGGCGGTAATCAAGTGATAATCCGCACTCTGAGCGCTTAACGCGCGCCTTACGTGTGCCGCTACCGGGGCCGGCCCTGTCGCACCTTTAGGCCTTTTGGGCAGTAGCCTGCCGTTGCTGCTGCGAACCAGGGTCCTGCTTCGGGTCATGCGCCTTTCGCAGCACCTGCTCCGGGACGAGTTCGGAATGCTCCGCGGTACCGGGCTCGCACCTTACCCCGGCTCTCTTCACCGGGAAGCCATTCCTACTGCTTCCCTTCATAGCGTGTACATGGATGTTTTAACTGATTGCTCGCATTATATGGTATGTTCCCCTTGAAGTCAATGCAAGGGGCGGACTTCCCTGGCATCACTCTCATTCAGGCCTTCCTGCCGTCAAATATTCAGCATGAGGCCTGCAAGCAGTGCCGCCCTTTCGGGCAAGCTGGACGTGATGACATATTCAGTGACTGCATGGGCATCGTCACCTATGGAGCCCAAGCCATCCAGTGTAGGAATGCCCAAAGCCGAGGTGAAGTTTCCATCGCTTCCGCCACCTGTCCCTGCTTCTTCCAGCTCTATTCCTATTTCTCTGCCGATTAGCTGAGCCAGCCTGAAGAGGCGGAGGTTTTTCTCATTCCTTTCCATGGGAGGCCTGTTCAACCCGCCTTCGACGGACAGCTTGATCCTGGGGTCGAAAGGCCTCAAGTTCCTCATGTTCGACAGCAGCTTTTCAGCCGCATCCATGGCCACCACTCTTACGTCGACATCTAAGGCCGCTTGTTCGGCAACTACATTGGACCGGGTACCTGCCCTCACCACACCTACGTTGACGGTGGTCCCTTCTTCCAAGTCCGTCAGGTCATGCAAATACAGGATCTGACGGCCGGCTTCGGTGATGGCGGAGACTCCTCGCTCATAGTCGGCGCCTGCGTGAGACGCCCTACCTGTAATGGACACTGTGAAGCCCCCCACACCTTTCCTCCATGTCTTCAGTGCTCCGGGCCCCTCAGACGGTTCTGCGACGAGCACCGCGGCGGCCTTCATTGCTTCCTCTTCTATGATGGGCCTGGACGACGGCGACCCGATTTCTTCGTCTGACGTGTGCAATACCACTATCTTTTTCCCGGGTACCATGCCTAAGTCAATAAGTGCCTTGACGGCATATATGGTCTGTACGATTCCGGATTTCATATCGTATACCCCGGGGCCGTACGCCTTTCCGCCCTCGACCCGGAAAGGTCTCTTCCGGGTTTCATCGGCATCCCAAACCGTGTCCATGTGACAGAGGACCAGTATGCTTTCATCTCCGCAATTCCACTCAGCCTTTACGTGACTGCCGTATTCAGCCTGAGGAATTACGGTAACTGCGGCACCCAATGATCTCCATTCTTCCGCAACCATTTCTGCAAACCTATCGGTGTGTGGCTTGTCGGTGCTCGGGGAAGGGGCATTGGTGAACCTGCCCAATAACTCAAGCATCTCAGCCTCACGCGATTGGAGGAATGACAAAATTCGCTTCTGCCTCGACAATTCCACTTATCCTCCTTCCGAATCCATCCCCCTGGGGGTTTCCGGCCTTCATAAGGCTATTCTTCAGCGGTTCTTCTCCAGGGCGATCTTGTTCAGCCGGGACACCCTGCCCACGGACTTCAGCAAGCAGCCACAGACCCGGCCGTCATAGTCGCGAATGAACTCGACATAGCTGTCTGTTTGCCTGTCCGCCAGAAACAGGTCTCTTGACAGGGGTAACAGGTCGAATTCTGCAAGGGGCTGGTCGTTGGCAAGCATTACTGCCTTCAGGCCCGGGGAGTTCCCTTGGGGCCACTCAACCTCGATTTCCAGCCGCCTGTCCCAGGGCTGGGTCCGGAAGCGGCCAAGCTTTTCCGAGTAGTGCTCCTCGGGAAGAACCGCAGGCACCAGGGGCTGCATCTTATCCCCCAGCATTAGGCCTGCAATCGCACCCAATATCCTGTCTAACCCTATACCGGCGGCATTGGACAGCAGGATCACGCAGAGCTGCTCATCAGGAAACCGGCTCAAGAGGGCATTGTAGCCCAGGGTTGAACCGCTGTGGTGGATCTCACGGATCCCCCGCCGTTCACCCATTATCAGGCCGAAACCGTACCTGGTAACATAGGGGTTAACTGGGTTCCACGGCACAAACGCCTGGGAAAGCTTGGCCAGAGGCAATAGCTTGTCCGATGATTGAGCCTGAACCCACTTGACCATGTCGTCTACCGTTGAGATTATGTTCCCGTCAGCCCAACCTACCACAGCCCGGTTGTACGGCGCTTCCTTGAACGTCTTGTCTTTGGTGTTGAACTCGTATCCAATGGCCATGCCCGCCGGCCTTGCCCTTGTCTCTCCCGCAAAGGTGTCTTCCATCTCCAGCGGTTGGAACACCTTCTCTTTCACAAATTGGGCAAAGGTTCTACCCGAAGCCTTCTCGATTATCGCATCCAGCAGGATGTAGTTGGAGTTGGAATACCGCCAGTTTGACCCCGGCTCGAAGTCCAGTTGTTCGTACGAGCGCATGCGGTTCAACAGGGTGCCCCGGTCAATGTCCTCGTCTCTTGCGTTCACTTCCTCCCAGAACTCCTGGGTGAGATATTCGGGAATACCTGAGGTATGCTGAAGAAGCTGCCTGACGGTGACCCTATCGCTCCACTCGGGAAAGCCGGGAAGGAAGCGGGAGACAGGATCATCGTAGTCCAACAGACCACCATGCTTGAGCATCATCACACACATGCCCACAAACTGCTTTGTAACAGAGCCGATGATAAACCTGTTTTCGGGTACGAGGGACTGCTTTTGCTCCACATCAGCCAGACCGTAGGCTTTCCTTACAAGCACGCGATCCCCCCTGCCGATGAGCACTGCAACACCCGGTCCCTGAGGTGACACGAAATCCCTCATTATGTCGTCGATTGCCTTCGTAAGCGTCGCATCCGGCATTGCCGTACACACCTCCCATCGCAAACCTGGGGGGCTGTGGATCCGAATAACTTCCCTTCCCAACAGCCCCCTGTACGCTAATTCACATCGACGCTGAATGACTCACCATCCCCGCCTTGTGCCGTCTCTGCCAGCAAACTTGAGTCGATGTTGCCGCCACTTATGACAATGGCCACACGCCTCCCACTAAAGCTCCGGGGGCTCTCGAGTACGCAGGCTACTCCGGCAGCAGCGGAAGGTTCGACCACCAGTTTTTCAGCAAACAGCAGGAAACCAACGGCTTTGAGAATGGATGCTTCACTTACCGTTGAAACCCTGCAACCTAACCGGCTGATATGCTCAAAGGCCACCCTTTCCACTCCTCCGATGAGCCCTTCGCAGACGGACTCATCACAGGGGTATTCTTCATATGCTCTTCCTTCTTCCAAAGATGCAGCCATGGCGGGGCATGCAGCTGTCTGAACACCCGAGACCGCCACAGACGGATCCAAGGCCTTCATGGCTACTGCGATGCCTGTCATCAGGCTCCCGCCACCGACGGGCACGAGGACCTCGTCTAAGTCAGGCTCTTGTTGCACCAACTCGGTTGCTATTGTGCCGTAACCGGCCATCACCCGGATATCCCCTTGCTCGATGAAGGTCTTCTGATAGGCACCGGCGGAGAGCTCTTGCCTCGCATTGAGGCGACACTGGTCGTAGTTATCTCCGGTTACCTTAACCTTAGCGCCGAACCCGGATATCCTGCGGAGTTTGGATTGGGGGGTGTTACGGGGAACAAACACATCCACAGGGATGTCGAATACCGATCCACAGTAGCTCGCTGCAAGGCCGAAGTTCCCCGATGATACTACCGCTATACCTCGTGACAGCACATCCCGGTCCATGGACATTACCTTGTTGAGCATGCCTCTTATCTTGAAGGCGTTGAGCCTCTGCAGGTTCTCCAGCTTCAGGTATATCTCTCCACCGGCGAGCTCGCTGAGACAGTCAGAGCGCAGCAACGGAGTCTTCCGGATTAGGGGCGCGATTTGCTTTGCTTCTTCTACAAGTTCATAAGTCAGCATGTCTTACTCCGGTTGTCAGAATCGCCCTACCTAGACAAGCTTGCTCTTCCGCCTGAGAAGCTGTCCGGGCAGAACTTCTGTGAGTTGTTCGTCCTTTACTACGAACTGTCCGTTCACCAATAGGTGAACCACGCCTTCAGCGTAATGATGGGGATCTGCGAACGTGGATGCACACCCGGCCTTCCAGATGTCTAGGACAATCAGGTCGGCTTTGGCGCCCGGCCTCACCACGCCCCGGTCGCCCAATCCAAGTTTCCATGCAGGCAAGCCCGACATCTTATAGATGGCAGTCTCCAACGGCAGTAGCGATTCGTCCCTAACCAATTGGTACAATACCTTGGAGAACGCACAATAGGTCCGGGGATGGGGCATGCCTTCGCCGAGCTTTGTTGCCCTGCTGTCGCTGCAAATCATTCCAAGCCTGTGGATCAGGGCCTTCCTGTTGTCCTCTTCACCCATGCCGCCTGCGATCATGGATATGTCTATGTCTTCTTCGGCCAGGGCAAACAGCACCTCAATGGGGTCTTGGCTTCTCAGGGCAGCTACATCCGCTACGGTCTTGCCCACATACTCCGGGAACTTGCTTGATGCGGTGATAAGCAATCCTTCGGGTTTGGCGTCAAGATAGATGTTCTCCCATTGAGTTGACGGCCTTACCAGTTCCCTCCTGATCCGAGCCCGCACATCCGGATCTTTGATTTTCTGCTGCAAAGCAGCCTTCCCGCCTGATCTGGCCCAGTCGGGGAACAGCACGAACAGGCTTGCACCGGAAGGGGTAAAGGCATAGACATCAAACGTAACCTCTATACCTGTGCGGCGTGCGTATTCCATGTTTTTCAAAGTGGTGTCCACAATGCCCCAGTTTCTTTGCCCGGAAGCTTTGAGGTGTGAAACTTGCACCCGGCATCCCGATTCTTCCGCGACCTCCAAGCATTCCTTCAGGGCATGGAGCATGGTATCAGCTTCGCTTCTCAAGTGACTCACGTAATATCCGCCGTACTTGGCAACCACTTCAACGAGACTCGCAATTTCCTCTTGGTTCGCATACATCCCGGGACTGTATATGAGCCCTGTGCTCAGGCCAAAAGCCCCGGCCTCCATGGCCTCAGCAACATGGGCCTGCATACGGGTAATTTCGTCACGGGAAGCCGGCCTCTTTTCCAGGCCGATGGCACAGCTTCTGACCTGGCCATGCCCGACCAAGGTAGCGACGTTTATCGCTTTTGGAAGTTTGTCCAAAGCGGACAGGTAGTCGGCAAAGGACAGCCCTTCGTACAGGGATTCACTCCCTGTGCGTTCAGCGATGAAGCTGTGCAGCTCGCTGCCGTCGTCTCCTTCGGACAGGGGAGCTACGCTGGTTCCGCAATTGCCGACCACAATGGTGGTTACACCCTGGTAGACATAGTTCAACGCGTCGGGATTGTGGAAAATGGCCAAGTCGCTGTGGTTGTGGATGTCGATAAATCCCGGACACAGGATCAAACCTTCACAATCAATCTCCACCGCTGCGTCGTATGTCACCGCCTCACCGGTCCGTGGGCGCACAAACTCTATTCTGTCTCCCTTTACTCCTACATCGGCATAAATCCACGGGCTTCCGGCGCCGTCGACAAGCTTGGCGTTCCGAAACACGATATCAAGCTTGCCGCCATCATCTGCCGCTAAGATATTCTTAGGCATAAGAATCTCCCCCTTGGTGGTTGTAAGGTACTGGACCTGCTTCTATCTATAAATGCCTACGCATTGCAGGATCGTCTTGAACGTCCCGATGAGGAGCGCAAAGTTGTCGAAAATGCTGGTTGCGAACACCACCCCGAAAGATATCATCATGGTAAACCTACCTACCCGGCCGATGCTCCCTACTGCCCTCACGCGACTTGTGACCGAAAGCAGGAAATATATAACGGTGGCCAATACTCCGACGACCAGTATGATGTTGTTTAGGCTGTTGAGGGGAATCATAGTAGCCCTTATCTGAGACAGAATCCTGGATGAGATTATCCCCGTCATTGCCACTCCGGTTCCCAACCCTACAAGGAACGAAGTGGGGTATCGCTTAACCCAGGCATGTTTTGGAGCAAGGCCGATGTACAGGCAGAGCCCCAACAGACACGGAATTATCAACCAGACGGAGCCTTGGCTGATAGGAGTAACGGCCTTTGCCTTTATGTTGACCCATGCCATGGCAAGGGAATAGCCGGCAGAAAGCCCCACATAAAGGTGCTCTGCAAAACGATACAGCGGGTTTTCCTTAAACAGATACGAGTATATGGCTATGATAGCGATTGCCGCTAACCAAATCTTCGGATCAGTACTCACGCTCATCCACCTCCGGCTAGTTTTCCTCGCGGCTGGTACGCTTGTCTATGAAGTAACATATATTGCCAATCACCAAGAACACCAGTATTGTCACATGTGCCAGCAACAGAGCACCCATGGCACCGCTGCCGGATCCTATGACGCCTGTTAGGAGCTCGTACTCGGCTGCCGCACGCAGCCCTCCCAACAGCCCTGCAAGATCTCCCGAATCGTATAGGGGCAGGACCACAGGTGTAATGGTGAACGAGACACCGGGGATTACCGCTACACCGTAGGGAAGACCCAGCTGGCGTACATAGATGTCGGGGGTACTGCTGCTGAATGTGAAGAACGTGTGGATGTCCGCGGCAGTCTTCAGGTAATCCATGATGGGAAACTGCTTAATGTCATCACCGTTCACATCAACCGGAAATGCCGCATGCATATCCTGGGCGGCATATGCCACGGCTGCCTCCGATCCGGCTCGGAATCCCAGGTTGATATAGTCAACTCCATATGTCTTGCCTGCCTCCGCAAGGATCCGGAGGGCCCTGTCAGCCCATTCCGGCCCGTCAGGATAAGCGAAGCTCACACATACCACTTTTACTCCGTCCTTCTTTGCCAGGTGTCGCATGATAGCTTCGCTGATGGGAAAAGTCTCAGGCGCTGAACCCGCACTTACATCAAAAGAGAACATCACTACGTCGCCCGGCTCGAGGCCGTCGAGTCGATCGTAAACCTCCTGGGTGGTGTCAGTGACTATCAGGGGAACGGCAAATGGAACCAGTATAGGGATTAACACTGCGAGAGTTGTAACGCCGTATATGATCCGCCTGTCTATCCGCTGGAGTTTATTGACCCAACTCTCCTTCATCCTACTCCACCTCCCCCAAGTAGCCTCTTTCAATGCCCACCAGGATTCTTATACTCACGCTAATGGCACCTATGGCACTGCACACCATTAAGCCTCTTTGACCTGCCAGGTTCGGCACATTGTTCAGCCAGAAAAACAGCTTGCCGAAGGAAGGATGGATGAGCTCTCCCAGGCCTGTCTGGTACAAGATGCAGATGATGCTCGTCACAAGCAGGACGGTCGCATCCAGGTTCCTGGCCACAAAAGCCCTATACGCCGCTGAGGCTACGTAGAATGCGAGCATGGCGAACATGGCTGCACCCATGGGAGCCATAAGTGAGTCGTATAAGAAGGTAAAGGTTGAAGATTGCGTTCCAAATGCGACACCGGCGAAGAACATCACCGCAATCCCAACAATTAAGGCCAGGCTGTAGATGGTGTTCTTTCCCGTCTTAATGTTCCGGCCGTGTACCAGGACCAGGTTGATGGCTCCTACACCCAGAGCAAAAGAAGAGATGATTATGCCCCAGTTTTGAACCTCAGACACCAGGTTTGACACTACGGGTATGTCCACAAATCCGCCCAGGATCATCAGGATCCCTATCACGAAGGTTATGGCAACAGGAATTTCATAACGCATGTCTGCTTGTCCTACCTCCCATACTTGGATAGTATCTGCCACAGCGAATCACTGCCCACAGTCTGCAATAGAGCGCCGAGAGCCAAGAGACCGATACATAGGAGTTTGATGATGTCCTGTCCCCATACAGCTCCCAGCCTGACGGGGGCTCTGGAGTAAAATGCACCTCCTGCAAACATCTCATCTCCTAAGAGGGTGTAGTCGCAACACGCTACGAAGTTGGGGACTTGAAGAACATTGGTGGTGGCCCCGATCTGCACCGCCTCTAACCCAACTGCCGCCTCCGCCAGCAGAAGCGCTTCGGCGGCAAAGTTTCCGAACATCAGGTTTGCAGCGATCTTTTCCCTTTCCATTATCCCCATGGCCTGAGCCGCCGCAGGAAATTGGAGTTCCGAAACAAACCTGATGTTTTCCGGCTTGAAATTCTCCGCGGTGCCATGCCTGAGGTATGCTTCCCTCACCACAGATTCTGCGATGGTATGCACCACCGGGTTCCTGTTGGTTACTATGAGGTCGCAATCGTATCGCGCGCAGAAGTTCGCTGTGGCCGCCAGTATATCCAAGCTGACCAAAGACTCGGGTGCGCCTACCGCAGTGATGACTCCCGAGCCGGTACTGTAGTGAACCGGCCTTCCCATTTCAGTGGCCCTTCCCACAGCCTCTTCTATGGCTACAAATCCCGGAATGGCCCTGATGGTTACGTCCTTTCCACTCTTGCTTCTGCGTATACCGTACAGGATTGCTATGAACATAAAAACCAGGACTGCAAAAGTGAAACTTCGTTCCACGTTGAACATTAAGGATACCACTCCCAATCAAGAAACAGATGCCGGCTTGCGATATCTCACGAACTCTAAGCAGACCCAGCCATCGCCTCCCCCAGCCGGTGGATACCTGTGTACAAGGCTGTGTCATCGTCCGTGTATGTGTATAACTATTCATATTCGTGAGTATAGCATGAAACTCCTTCTTTTGTCGCATAGAAGTGTTGAAAACGGCGATCTTTATACTCTCTTCTTGAAACGGTTCTGTTCGAATCAGTGGGTAAACTTGGGTTGGCAGCGGAAGAGGCGGTACAACATGAGCCCGGACCAGGCCATCCGGCCTGACTCATGTTTCCCGCTTGTGAGCTGTTTGAGTTGGCATGCATGAGAAAGCGGTCGACCCGGTGGGATTCATCAGATCGACCGCTTCCGCACACTTACGCGGTGGAAATCAAAGCGCAGGTGGTGGCATACCCTGTTCACGGGTTTCCTGGACTGCGCCGGTTGAAACAAAAGCCCTCGGCCTGCTATGACTCCGTGTTCACTCCAGCTTTACAGTCTCCGTCACACACCCTGCCCTGGGGCTCTTGACTTTGATGGCGACTTCGGTACCCGGCTTGGCTTTCACCACCCAGCTTGCTTTCCTAACTCTCTCATCCCTTGCAGCGCGAGGTGTCCAGCTTGAGAAGGCTGCTGTAGTGCCCGACCTGCCGTCCAGATGGCCGATGGCTTGCTTTGCCTTGCCGATTACTTCGATGCAGCCTGCTTCAGTCCGGGCCTCTTGGCTGGGGCCCTCTTGGCTGGGGTCTTCCTGGCTTTGGGCTTCCCGGGTTTGGCCCTCCTGGCCCGATGCACACAATTCCGCCGTAACCGGCTCGGCCTTCTTAAGCTGCAGCGCCTTGTGGCTTCCATATGTGGGCAGGAAGCCTACATTTTTGACCACGGCGCTCACCTCATATACCCCGTCGCCCAAGGCCCTGCACTTAACATCATCAACCACGAGCCTGGGCAAGGTGGCAGCCGCCCTGATTATGAACATGGTGTTCTTGTGGCACTCGGCCTCAAGGAACTTGGGCGGCACGTTCTGGAGCACAAACTTGGCATACCAGCCACCAATCTCCACTTCGCCCAGTTGGGGGTGGTTGAAAGGCCGCCAGTTCTCAAAGCCCCTGCCCGCCAGCTCCCGGTCGTTCCAGGCCAGCATCTTGAGATAATCTTCCTCCTGTTCCTGAACCGACTTCTCCCTGGTTGGAAACTGGTGAATCCCCGACCGCTGCTCCAGATTCCAGGTTTCCACGGTGTACGCCAGGATGCCCCGGTGGTCAAACAGCCAGTCGTCAAAAGCACCCCTGCTGTAGGCGTCTCCGCCCTCGTAGTACTCCTCGAAACACGGCTCACACGGGTAACCCGTTTCTTCAGCGCCCATTTCGCCGATGGCTATCAAGGCCTGGATATCCTGACGCGGGCTTTCCTTGGAGGAGTGAGATCCGGGAACCCGCAGGATTACCCCGCCTGTTGTGTGATATGTGAAGGCCAGGGAAATATTAGGATGGTTCGCAATGAACTCTGCAACCGCTCTGGTCTCGGGTTCAGACAGGGGGAATGCCCCTGCACCGGGCTGCTCTACCTCAGGCACCCACTTAAACGGGAAATTTCGGTTGAAATCCAAGCCCCACTTCGGCGGAGCGTTCTTTATGGTGCCCCCGTCATGCTCCCGCAAAAATCCTTCCACGTAGACCCGGTAAAACGCGCCTTCATCCTCGTCAGGCTTCCTCCGCACCATCGCCCTGGGATCTCGGGAGGACACTTTCCACTCGCCTGTCTCATCCCTCACCCGCATCATGAGGATATGCCCGTCTCCGTCCACATCGGCGGGGTACAAGCCCTCCAGCTCGTCGGGATTGGGGAAAGGATACGGCCTGGGGGCTGATCTTAAGGTCTCGGGGGTTGTGAGGTACACCTCGGCCCCGTCTGGCGACACCCTCGGAATCACATACAAGGTGTTGCGCCTGAGCAATTTGGTGACCCGGTCATCCTTGCCGTAGTTCTCGAGGATGTATTTTACGGCATAGAGGTTTATCATTGACCCGGTTACTTCTCCGGCATGGAAGTTCCCGTCTATGTAGATTGCGGGTTTTTCGTCAGGATTGCCGGTTGTCCTGTCTGAAAGGGTGACAGCCCAGATATCCCGACCCTCGCCGCTCTTCCCGATGGAGGATAGCTGGGCCAGATCCGGATACCGGCTTGCCATAGCCTTCAGGAACGATTCCATTTCCTCAAAGGTAAAGTAGTGGTCGAATCTGGCATTTGCAGGATCCACGGTTCTCCCCCCTGGTGTCAATTGAGCCTCTTTGGATGGCTCTCTACCGACGATTTCTCGTGACTCTAAATTTCTATTCTATTCTCCCTATGGGATACCTTCCGTCGAAACCCCGGACGGGGAAAAGTTCCGGACATCAGAAGGTTGAACATCAGGACTTGCACAGCGGACCCTTCGCACCAGTTGATCGCACATGTAGCTAAGGCTTGCCCGGCCCGGCGAACCGGGCAGCCGGGCCAGATCCTGCCTGGCCGAATCGAGGAGGGCGCAAGCTACATGCCCGGCACGTCTCACATAACCTCCGGCTATGAGTTTGCTTCGGAGTTCCGGGATCTTCCAATCAGGTACAGTCTTGTTTGACAGGCATTCAAGGATGTCACTGCCCACCTCCGACTCCTTGGCATAAATGAGGGGTAGGGTAAGGGTCCCCTGCCTTAAGTCGCTGAACACAGGTTTGCCCAAGGATTCTCCGTCAGACACGATATCCGGGATGTCGTCTACAATCTGAAACGCTGTGCCTATCTTTCAACTGCAAGCCGCTCCAAGTATCCACCGTCATCTCCGGCCGGGTATAGGCTGTAGGAGTCCTCCATAGGCCTTGTTGGGTCAACCGCGCACAGCATGGCTCCATGGAGTCTCATGGAAGACAGAAACCTTCGGGCAGCCGCGTCCAAAGCATTTGAACGAACCGTGCCCTGAGTGGGGTCAGCCGGCTCTTCCGGACACTCTACCCCCATGACACCGCCCTTGCCGGCAGCGGGATTCCAAAAGCACGCCCTGTCGCACAAATTGTCCAGGTAGTCGCTTATGGTTTGGATGGCTACTATGGCCTTCACCAGGTCTTTCACCCTGTGGCCGTTCAGCAGGGCGAACACCGCCCCGCCCACACTATGGAAACTCTTTTTGCCAATGGAGGCAAGGGCCTGGCCCCTTAGCTCCGGATCCGGGATACTTCGTGCCTTACGTTCCCATTCCTTCAGCTCTCGCTTTGCCAGGGGGAATATGCGACCGGCCATGGAGAGATACACCGAACATTCACGGAGGTTGGCAATAAGTTCCGGGAAAAACCCTCGGCAAGCAACCGGAAGGGCACCGGTTTGCCGCTCCATGGTCCGTGCCCACCCCCGACATTGCCCGTGGAACCGCGGCTGCAACCCCTCGACTCAATCGGCCACCTCAACCCGTTGCTTTACTTCCCAAACTCGCAAGGCTCATTCTTAGATCGCTTCAGGAGTCTTCTGAGGGTTGCCATGAACCCCTTTGACCTCCCATGGTCCTGAGGTTCGTCACCGCCTGACCGATCCCCGGATGCACCGCCCGAATCCGCCGGAATGCCGTCCCGAGAATACAAGGCCCTGCCCACTGCTTCTAACTGAGCTTCACTAGCATGCTGCCAATCGTAGTAGCTTATTCCCCTGAGGCCGTTGGCCCATGCCAGTTCGGCGAATCGCACAATCTCATCGGGAGTAACCTTCCCGTAGCACTGTCCTACAGGAGCAAGGGGTAGCTTGTACTTGTCAAGTGCCCTTAGGCACAATGCAAACGCTTCTTCCAGGGGAATATTCATCGCGCCCCAGTAAACCTGGGGCAGACACACAGAGCAAAAGGACGAGAACTCCGCGTATGGGAAGTTTTCGTGGTACTGGGGGAGGGCAAAAGTCGTGTAGCCCAGTGGAAGATCAGTGCCTATAGCGCGGGTCAGCTGGAGCCCCAACTCAAGCGCCTTGTGCTTGCCTTCTCGGCTTTCGTATTCTTTCTCGGCGTCGATCACCAACCAGTCAGCCCCGGCATCCAGGGCTTTGCGCATTGCCTTTACCTCGCCGGAGATGTTGTTGCCGTAGCTATATCCCCACGCTCCTACGACCAACCCAGCATCATGGGCGGGGCCGGCAAGCTGCTGCAACTGCTCAAGGAAAAGCCCCGAAGTGCCTCCGTCCCAAGCCTTGACCAGAAGGCCTGAAAGCCCCATGTTCACCGCTCTGCGTATCAGGTGTTCCAGGGGGCCGGCCTGTGACAACATCCATATCCATATATGCTTCCCTTCCCAGGGATGTGTAGGCATCAGATGTCCCCCTCTGCCCTTGTTCGCCTGCCGGTTGGCGGCAGGCTCCGATCCGCGTTCTTTGTAACGATGCTCAATACATTGTTCTAATACTGTATGCAACCGCGAGTTGTTATGTTAACACGCGTCAAGCGCACCGCCGTCCTGGCTTATGCATCGATGCATAAAAAAGAGGGAAAGGAGATACGCGGGTCGAAATGATGCCTCGCAAGGCACACAACATATAATCAACACGCTATTGCCATAATACCGGTGCCGGTATGAGCGCAAGTCTTCAGGCGTTACATAGTTGCCGGCCCTTTGCCCAATGCGACGCAGCGGGCATAGTATCGGAGGTTTCAAGGGTTACACCCTGATATTTCAAGAGCACATACAAACGAAGGAGGCTGACAGATGACCGTTTCGAGACAAGAGATTTACGACTTGATGCTGGAATTGGTGGCCATCCCAAGCGTGTCGCCGAGCCCGGCTGAAACCGAGCTAGCCGAGCTTATCTACAGCAAACTCGCCGAACTCCCGTACTTCAAGGCAAACAAAGATGACCTCGTTTACATCCCGGTTCCTGACGACCCCTATGGCCGCAAGGCGGTGTTCGCAATCGTAAGGGCACAGCCCGAAACCAATCGTACCCTCATCCTCACCGGCCATTTTGACGTGGTTGACACAAGCTCGGCAGGAGCGCTGGCCGACGTGGCCTTCAGACCTGAGGAATACACCAGGAGGATTCGAGAGCTCAAAATGCCGGAAGAAGCCCGCCAAGACCTTGAATCAGGCAAGTTCCTTTTCGGCAGGGGCGTCATGGATATGAAATTGGGCATAGCCATACAAATGGCGCTGCTAGGGAAGTACTCTCAAGCACCGGAAAACCTGCCCGTGAACATCGCATTCCTTGCGGTAGGCGACGAGGAGAACAACTCGGCAGGTATGCGCGCTGCCATCACCTACCTGGCGAATATGCAAGCAGAGGGATACGACTTTCTCGCCTGCATAAACAGCGAAGGAGTGATCCCCAAGTTCCCGGGGGACACCAACTGTTACGTCGACATCGGGACGATCGGCAAGATCATGCCCATGTTCTACTGCGTAGGACGGGAGTCCCATGTGGGCCAGTATTACGCCGGACTCAATGCCAACCTGCTGGCTGCTGCGGTGGTCATGGAACTCGAGGGCAACCCGGAATGGGCCGAAGAATGGAGAGGCGAGGTATACCCGCCGCCTGCCTCCCTCAAGCTCAAGGACCTGAGAGACATTTACTCCGTCACCCTGCCTGCCAGGGCCGTGGTGTATTTCAACCATCTGACCGTCACCGGCACTCCCGATGAGATACTCGAAAAAATGAAGTCCGTGGCCCACAAAGCCTTCGAAAGAGCTGTTGAGCATATGTCCAGGAGCGCAGCCAGCTTCTGGGAAAGGGCCAAGGCCCCCGCGCCGGTTCCCTGGGAACCCAAGGTCATCACCGTACAAGAGCTGGTAAGCGAAGTAGCCCAAACCTTCCATGGGGACTTGGATGGCCATATCAAGGCCTATATCGGCAAGCTCCCCGAAGGCACGGACGAAAGGGAGAAATCCCTGTTTGTAATGGAAGAACTCTTGAAGTTCTATCCGGATAAGAATCCCATGATCGTAGTAGGTTTCCTGCCGCCCTACTACCCCCACAGGACAAACAAGCGGGAGTCAGCCAGGGAAAAAGGCTTGCTTGACGCCGTGAACCGGCTTATCGCCCAAGCCAAGGCCGAGTTTAACGAGACTCTGGTGATTTCAGAGCATTTTGCCTCCATCAGCGACCTGAGTTATGTGGGATTCCAGGGCAAACGGGAAGAACTGGTCCCCCTTGCCCACAACACTCCAGGATGGGGCGTTATCTACGATATCGACCTGGACAACCTGCTCAAACTTGACATCCCCGTGGTAAACCTTGGGCCGTGGGGCAAGGATGCCCACAAGTTCATGGAAAGGGTGGAGTTGGATTATTCCCTTGAGGTCGTGCCGGTACTGTTGGAGTCGCTGATTGAAAAACTGGCTCAATTGGATTAGGCGCGGGTTCGGGATACAGACTCCGGCCGGGCTGCGATTTCCGCGGCCCGGTTTGTTGTTCCTCCAATCACTCCTAGGCAATGCCCATCTGTCACCTGGCAGCTTGAGGCCCTGGTTCAGCCTTTCCGTCCTTTATTTGGTCATCCCTCCGGCAGTTCTCTTCCCTCTTGTACCGCAGCGGAGGTTCAAACCGAATCTTCTCAAACACCGCAACAAGCTGTTCCCGCCTGATGGCTAGAGGCTCTCTGAGACGGGCCCATGCAAGATCCACATACTTCCGGTTGATGTCATACCCTACGAAATGGCGGCCCAAATGCCTTGCAACTTTGAGGGTTTGGCCCGAGCCGCAGAAGGGATCAAGTACGAGGTCTCCCGGGTATGAGTACAACCGGATCAACCTGTAGGGTATCTCCTCAGGGTAAGGACACGGATGTTCAATGTGGCCGGGCGGGACGGGGGCGATATGCCATACCGTGTTGGCGATTTCGTTGGTGAAAAGCTTGTCCGTTTCCGCTTTGGCATCTTGCTTTTCAGTATCTGATCGGCCTTTGTATATGGGAGGGCCCGGTTTCCGGAACACAAGTATGTATTCAGTCATTATGTTGGGGTAATAGTAGCCGGGATACGGATGCTGGAGGAACACTCCCGCTCTCTTAACTCCGCCGGTGACCTTATGCCATATTATATCCTGATGGAATTCCCAGGAAGGGCCTGATGCTTGGCGATAGTACCCCGCATTATAGGCCATGGGATCATTGCTTGCAGTCCGCCGATTGGCGAATTCACCCGCATCCAAGGCATCTGGGCCATTTCCGGCATCTCCCGCCAGAAGGGAAACCACATCAAAGGGCACAGGGTAATGCTTCCGCTCTAATAGCACCGTCCCGATGACAAGGGCCATGAACCCCCCGGGCTTGGTGACACGGAAGATTTCGCCGGCGATGTTCTTGAGCCAGCTCAGGTAATCCTTGTAATCCCGGTATCCAACCGAATAGCTGCGCGTGCGGTAGTATTGGCGGGCATCTTCCACATGGCGGTCGTAGTCAATCGCGTTCCAGTAAGGAGGCGAAGTGACAGTCAGAGAGACTGAGCCATCGGGTAGTTCGTCCATACTTTGGCATGACTTGCAGAAAACCGTATCCATGTATCCACGGGAGAGGGTCACTTCTTCCACCTCCGGGTGCCCGATTCCCATGGTCGTTCTAGAACTCGACGAAGGGAATCAACACTATGAGTATCAGATTGGCCGCCAGAAAAACAAACATCAGGATCCAGGGCCATTGCCTGACCAATTCCTTGAACCTCATGCCGGACTGGGGCTTTTCAGTAAACTGCCGCCACATCCTGCGAAATTCCTGCCACAGCCAAGAGAACTTGCGGCGAAACATAAACACCGAAACTACAATTGCCATGAGGGCTACCTCCGCGATGGTTTCAGCCCAAGCAACTCCGGCCATCTCAACAAGCCGTCCTGCAAGCAGGGGCAAGAGATTGGCCGCGGCATGCATGAGCACTGCCGGGACAATGGAATTGTAGCGCAGCACAACCATGGCAGCAAGCACGCCGATGACAAAAGCTCCGGGCATCATTGCCGGCGGGTGCACCAGGGCAAAGATGATGCTCGGAAAGACTACCGCCCACCCTCGCCCCCACCCGGAAAAGGCCGATACCGAGAAGCCCCTAAACAGCAGTTCTTCGGCTATGGGGACCAAAACCGCCGTAAGCAGTATTCTGACCAGGAAAGACTCGGGGTGGTCGCGTACGTCATATAACTCCATCCATTCTGCAAGCTTACCCTTTGTGAGCCAGTTGACCCCTTCCAACAGGAGTATCTCCAATGACATAAAACCTGCGCTCAACAGCGCCAGGTAGCGGAAGTCAGGGTCCCACCTAAGGCGCAGGTAAAATGTGTCTTTGATACACAAACCTTTGGACCAGCTTAAGTAGATTGCCACCGCAGGAAGCCCCAAGATGTGGATGACGCGTGCCCAGGATTCGGGAACGACCAGGGCCCCGGCGATGAGGTCAGGCAGAAACATGCCGAGAAAAAACGCTTTGCCTGCGTCAAACGGCCCAATAGCCTGAGAGCTTGGCTCAAGTGATCCGTCGGTACTGCTTCCACCCTTGAAACCCCGATCCTGAGTATCAGGCTTGCCGTGGTTTTCAGGCACGTTTTGGCCTTCGAGCATATCATCAGGTTTCGGCACTTACTCACCTCCCAAATACCGCCCCGGGAAAGTCAAGCCTCAAAAACATGAAGGCCAAATGGCCCGTTGTGCACTAGAACACAAGCCCCGCTAACCTAACTTCTACCGCTTGGAGGGATTCCCTGCCTGTGACAGCTTTCCCCCTCCTCACACCGTCCCGACCGTCCCCTTCCGGGATATCTAGAGCATTTCCGCCACAAAAACCAAGATCGAAATCAAACGGAGGGCCAGGGTCAAACACATAATAGCCCAGGGCCATTGCCGTACCGATGTTCCAAGTCTTGTCCCCCACCGGAGCTCTTGGACAAATTCCCGCCACAACCTGCAGAACTCATGCCACAACCGCACAAATCTGTGACGGAAGGCAAACATCAGGACTACCAGGGCGAGACGGCCCGCGACGCAAAACGCTTCAGTCCAGGAAGCCGTCACAAGGCAGTGATACTTCCACATCACCTGGGGCAAGAAGTTTTTCGCGGCGCACCGCTTGTTTGTGACACTTGACCACCTCCCTATCTTCAAACGACCCGGCTCCTTCTATCTACTTTTGTTCGTCTTACTGGGAAGAATCTCCTCTGCCAGAACTTATGGCCTATCACCGGAACTTTACACTCTCAGCCGTGCCGGGACCATGTCTAGCTGGGCTCAACCAGAGCATATTGTCTGAGCTTTTCGGCGGTTTTCTGGTATTCTAGAGATCGGCGGTAGTTTGGAGAAAAGGGACAGAACAACGAGATCAGTGGCAGTTCAGCCATTAGAGGTAATCCAGCGATCGAAGATAGATCAGGGATGAAATCTCACAAACAGGGATGAAACCCGGCAACTAGCCTTAACAAAGAAAGGGAAGCTAAGGAGCAGAGTGACCGATATGCATACAATGGACAAGGAACGCAGAAGCATATTCGATAGATTTGGTTTGAACCGCAACCGGGCCGGAAACCCCGGTGAGACAGACACTGGCAATCCTGATGAAAAGAGACGGCGCAAGAAAGCCCGCCTGATTGTGGGGTTATCAATAATCCTGCTCGCGGTAGCCGGGGGCATGTGGATCTATTCCTCAGGCCTGTTCCGGGAAGACCCGGACATGCTCTTGGTAACCTCAGGAGATAAGATGGTAATATGGCGCCCGCTGAAGGACATCTCTGACGGGACCATACCTGTTGAGGGCCCCTTGGGCACTACCATTGTGGAAGTCAGGCAGGGACGTGTGCGGGTGCTGAGCTCACCGTGCCCTGAACATATATGCATGAACACCGGCTGGATATCCAAGACCGGCCAGATCATAGTGTGTATGCCCAACCGGATTGTAGTGCGCCTTGTGAAAAAGCCTTCATAGTAGCTCCTGGTGTCTCCTTGCAGGCGCTGCTTAACGGTGCACCAGGTGTACCGGGGACAAGCTCGTCAGAACCCTGCACCGCTCCCTATCAATTGGACCAAATAACATATGGCCGGAGTAAGGAATATGGCCGGCAGCAGGTTGGCTACCCGCATTCTCTTGATTTCCAGAAGGCTGAGCCCTATGGCAAACAGTAGAAGGCCCCCTGCAGCAGTCATCTCAGTCACCATTTGGTCAGTGAGAACCCTGTCGAAAAACCCTGCTCCCAGAGTAATCGCGCCCTGGTACAAGGATACAGGCAAAGCCGAGAAACCCACGCCCAGCCCTAAGGACGAGGCAAAGGCGATTGAGGTAAACCCGTCGATGGCTGCTTTGGCAGCCAAAGTGCGGAAGTCTCCGGTAAGGCCGTCCTGTATCCCGCCGATGATGGCCATCGGCCCGACACAGAACAGCAAGGTGGCCGACACAAAGCCCTTGGCAAACAAACCCTGCGATTGCTTCCCAAACCTGCTCTCAAGGGCCTCGCCGAGCTTGTTGATCCAGCTTTCTATGTTTAACCATTCGCCGATGATAGCCCCAAGGGCGATCCCGGACAGGGGATAGAGGATATTCTCAGTCTCAAGGGCCATGCTGATCCCTATGATACTGGTCACAAGACCCATACCGTTCATTACCGTCTCTTTCATTTTCTCCGGATACTTCTTGCCCACAAGCATCCCGATACAAGTTCCTGCTACGATTGTTGCTGCATTGATCAGTGTACCTGTCAACCCCATTCGCCCTTTCCCGCAAATCATGGTTTGTAAACCGGTCCATTTGCAAGCCGGCCCGTCTGCCAACAGGCCTGCCTGTCTTATTAAGTTAAGTTGCATATATTCTACACCGGATGTCAAGAAAGGTCAGCAATCACCATCGATGACATTATTTCATAGATATGCTATCCTTAACAAAACCATCTGCCCAAGTAAAGCCTAGAGCCGGATTTTCCGTTAGGGCCATGGCAGGACTGCCGTACGCAGGTCACTCGAGGCAGGGCCGCAAAGGAGGTAGCATCTCAACGAACGACACCCCGAAGACCGACGTTTCCATCCCCCTGGGACGGCTCGAAGAAGGAATCCTGGCGGATCGGCCCAACAGGTTCCTGGCAGTTGTGGACTTGGCAGGTCGGGCTATCAAGGCCCATGTGCCTGACTCAGGCCGCCTTCGGGAATTGCTGTTCCCCGGCAACCGGGTCATGGTCCGCAAGGCCGCTTCCCCAACGCGAAAAACTTCCTATGACCTAGTACTTGCGGCCTCGGGAGGTACAGAGTCCGGCGGTGAGGCGTCCGGAGGCATTTGGGTGTGCGTGGACACCAGATACCCCAACCGCATCTTTGAGCAAGGGGTTAAGCAACGGGCCCTGGATGCTTTCAGAGAGTATACTTCAGTGCGGCGGGAAGTCCGGCTGGAACAGGCCCTGACACAGGCCCTAGAACGGACAGAAGACGCTGTCGTAGACGGTAAGGCCAAAGCTTCGGAGGCCCCTACCCGCGCTTCTAAGACGCCCAAATCCAGGTTCGATTTTCTGCTGGAAGGCCCGGGCAAACGCCCCTTGCTGATTGAGGTGAAATCAGTTACCTTGAGTGTCGACGGTACAGGCCTGTTTCCTGATGCGCCTACTCTAAGAGGTGCCCGCCACGTCAGCGAAATGAAGGAAGCCCTGTCTAGAGGCCTGGATGCCTGCGTAGCGTTTATTGCCCAAAGACAAGACGTTATCCGGGTTTCAGCCCATAGGCAAATGGATCCCAAGTTTGCACAAGCTCTGGATGAAGCCACAAGAGCGGGTGTCAAGGTTCACGCCTACCGGTGCGAGGTAACACCCGCCCACATCCGGCTGGAATCTGCTGAGGTGCCTTACCGGTAAAGCATTGATAAACATCAGTCGGGCGATAACACAACCCCGATCATTCCCGGGCCACCGTGGACAGCAAGGGAAGCCCCCACTTCCGCTACGATGAGCTGGCGCACCCTGATGCGCTTCTTGATCTGTTCCGCGAACCTTTGGGCTTCCTCAGGGCTGTTGCCATGCATCACTGCAACTCGTGACGGGAACCTCGATACCGCTTCCGCAGCCAGTTCCACTACCCTTTCAAGGGCCTTGGGGTAACTCCGGACCCTGTCAACAACCTCCAGGATGCCGTCTCTTACCTCAATCACGGGCTTTATTGAAAGCAGGGAGCCGAAAATGGCCTGCCCGCGATTGAGCCGGCCGCTCCTCTGGAGGTACCTGAGGGTAGGCAATGCCACGAAAGCCCTGATCTTGTCCCTTATGGCATCCAGCCGTTGCCTTATCTGTTCAAGGGTAAGCCCGTCAAGGGCGGCCTTGGCGGCTTCAATGCTCAGGAATCCGGTTCCCATGGAAACCGTGTTAGAGTCATACACATGCACCTTAACCCTGTCAGCCACCGAATCCGCGGCTACTATGGCCGATTGGCAAGTGCCGCTTCCCTTTGCGGTAACGTGGATGGAGATAATGTCGCTTGCCTCGGAAGCCAGTTGGCTGTATACCTCAACGAAATCCCCGGGGGAAGGGCTGGAAGTCTTGGGCATCACTCTGCCGTCCAACAGCCGGTATAACTCCTCAGGGGAAAGGTTGACCTTTTCCTTATACGATTCCTCCCCTATTTGGATGGGGATGGGCACAACCGTTATGTCATACTGCTTCTCGAGCTCCTTCGGAAGACCTGAAGAGCTGTCAGTTACTACCTTCACCCTTGTCATCTGCCTTCCCCCCTGACCCCTCACGATTGTCCTCCCGCGATCTAAGGATGAGCCTGGACCCGTATCTCAGTGCCCACACCTCGCCGCTTGAGTCAAACAGGAAACGGACGTGGTTTTCAACGCCCTGAACGGTGACCACAGCGGTATCCGGCCCTGTAGTGTCTACCGGATATGTCTTGGAGTCCACTTCAGCCTCAAGCTTGCCTTGATTGACCCTGACTACTATGTTGGCACCTTCACCGGATCGATATGTGCCGGCCAGCTTGAGCAGCACCGCTTCCGGCTGGGGGATTACAGCTTTCTCAACCAAGGGGTTATCAACTGCCAATCCAAGCAGCAGGTTCACCGCGCCCAGCCATACCTTGCCAGCAGGAAAACCGGTAAGGTTCGAAAGCACCACAGCGCCTATTCCCTTTTCAGGCACATAGCCGATATTGGAGGCGACCCCGCGTAGGGAGCCGCTGTGCTGGATCAAGGTAACGCCCTTGTAGTCAGGCCTTACAATGAACCCGTAACCGTACCATCTCTCCGGATAGTACGGGTGGTAAGGCGTGATCATCCGGGAGATCCCTGCAGGAGATATCACCCTGCGGCCTTGGAATTCCCCCTTGTTCAAATACATGCTCACATAAGAGAGCAGATCGTTTAGATTTGACTTGATGAAGCCGCACGCCGTCAAGGGGGGAGCCTCTTGCCAGTTGTCGGACACACACAAGCGGTCATCCTTGTCCTTGTAGTACAACCGGGTTACCTCCGGGAATTGGTGCAGCTTGTCAAGTCTGGTTGTGGTATGGGTCATCTGCAAAGGGCCAATGATGTTTTGCTGTAGGTATTCTTCGTATCCCAAGCCTGAAACCCGCTCGATAATCGTTCCCAGGAGCCCGAAGGCATCATTTGAGTAGCTGACGTATTGCCCGGGAGGGCCCAGCAGCTTGTACTTGTGGGTTGACATGAACCGGAGCAAGCTCTCGGTATCCAGGATGGCGGGCCTATCCTCGGTCCCGGCCAGTCTTTCCGCCTCTTCTTTGTCATCCTTGTCCGGATTGTCAGGGTTGGTGGCGTCCAAGATGGAGTAGCTCAAAGACGGAAGTGGCGGAATCCCGGCAGTGTGAGTAAGAAAATTATGTACGGTTATTCTCCATGCATGTTCACTCTCTCCCGGCAAGTCAAACTCGGGCAAGTACCGTTTTACAGGGTGCTCCACTCCGAGCAGTCCCTTTTCGGCAAGCTGGATGATTCCAAGCGCAGTGAAGGACTTGGATACCGATGCAATCCCAAACACGGTTTCAGGCGTCACAGGCAGTTTGCGCTCAAGATCTCTGTATCCAAACCCCCGGGAGTAAATCACACGGCCGCCGCGGATTATGCCCACCGCCACGCCGGGAGCTTCGAATTCATCCATCAAGTCTCTGACGAATTGTTCAAACTGGGAAACGTCGAAATCCCGGCAGGACTGAGACACCGGTAATACCCCCTTAGTTCATGTCTGGTACAGCCTTTGCGGTTCAGTTCTGACGCGGCTTCAAGAGCCGGCCGATTGTTCCATATCTTCAGTTTCTCCGCCCTTCTCCTACATTCCTTTGTGTGCGGACGCTTAGGTCCCTTCGGGCGACGTCCTACAGTCCTCATATTGTCCAAGCCTATGCTCATATCAATCAACTGAGGCAGGCCCACAGCCAGCGAAATGTCGTTTACGGGTAGGGGGATTCTTGGGCCTGCCTCCCTTGGGCCGGCTCACAGTTCTGGCCTGCTATCTCAGCCTCCCCGTTGCTCAAGAGGGGTTGTTTGCCGGCTTGCGGGCCCGGCAGCACCTTGCAGACGTACAATAACTAACCGGTTGCGTTACCTCACAGGCCACACGTTACGCCACAGGCTGCCCGTTACCCCGCGGGCGCGCGTTACCTCACAGCTCCGCCTTACCTTACAGGCTCTATGATGATTCCACCGCCGTATACCAAATCACCTTGGTAAAACACGAGCGACTGTCCCGGAGTAACCGCAAACTGAGGTTCATCGAATTTCACCAGCACGACACCGTTTCGCAAGCCCGGCCCTTTCCCCGAGGAATCTCCCAATACACCGTCTTTGCCCCCGTCCGGGCGGCCTTCCCGACCCGGTATCAAAGTGGCATTGACCTCCTTGCCCCTGTAACGGACCATGCAGCTACCCCGTACAGGAGCCTCCGGGTAGTCTGACATGATGAAGTTCACATCATCTATGTAACATCCTTTGGCGTACGCCTCTTCCCTCTTGCCCACTATAACCTGATTGGCCTCAGGATCGAGGCCCACCACATACAGGGAATAGGGCGCTGATACACCCAGCCCCCTTCGCTGGCCCACGGTGTAGTATGCCAGCCCTTGATGACGCCCTAACACCCTACCGGATGTATCCACTATGAGCCCGGGCCGGGCTTCAGCGTTTCTTTCCCGCAACAACTCCCTGTAGCTGTTCCAGCCTGCACCGCCTACGAAACAAATCTCCTGGCTTTCGGGCTTTTCCGCAGCTAACAGCCCTCTCCGGCGGGAAAGACCGGTCACCTGCTTCTTGGTGAAGCTGCCCAAGGGAAACATGGCATGTGCCAGCATGTCCTGGTTGAGGCGGTACAGCACGTAGCTTTGGTCTTTCCCCGGATCCAGGCCCCTGGCAAGCAAATGCCTCTGTCCGCGTCCGGGATCTGCCATGCTTGCTTCAGCGACCGCTCCGGCCTGCCCGGCCGATGCCACAGCGGCATCGCGGCTTTCTGCCCCGGCCCTATCTGTGCCTGTGGCTGCATCTGCATTTGCAGCAGTCGTGGCAGCCATCACATGGTTTTCAATGAACTCCCCTGTATGCTCGGGGATTCTTCCTGCCCGTGCATAATGGCCTGTTGCCAGGTAATCCGCCCCTAACTCCATGGCTTTGTTGAGGAGATACCCGAATTTGAACTTGGCGTTGCACAACACGCAAGGGTTAGGTGTTGTGCCCCGGGAATAGCTCTCGATGAAGGGAGTTATTATTTCTGCCTCAAACTCTTCAGTAAGGTCTACGGTATGGTGAGGGACTCCCAGCTTCCGGCAGATTTCCCTTGCCTCGTGTTCAATCGGCGGGGCACACGCGGTATGCAGAGGTGTGGCAGGCGCGCCCAGGATCTTCATGGTAATCCCGAAAACGTCAAAGCCCTGTTCAGCCAGGAGCATGCACGTGACTGAACTGTCTACCCCGCCTGACATTGCCACTGCAACAGTCGGTTTTGGCACACACAACCCGCCTTCTCTGTGTACTTATTTCTCAGCGTATTTGTTGCCCGTCCCCATGCATTCAACTACCATACCGATATCGATCCCATTGATACCCGGGTTGATTTCCTTCCGGATCATATCCCACATCATGTACATCATAATCGTAGCTATGCTTCATCCGGGATGTCAACAAAATACCATATGGTTTGGAGGAATTACCTGTCCGGCCTTGAAGCAATTGCTTGGTGAGAAAGCTGTTCCGGCAAGGAGGTCATCCTATGTCCCAAGGCTTAAGCATATCGATACTGGGAGGCGGGAGTGCCTACACACCCGGCTTAGTACAAGGGTTCATCAATAAATCGAAAGATGTGCCTTTGGACCGGCTTGTGCTCATGGACATAGACGGGCACAAGCTGGACACCGTGGGACATGTGGTCCGTCACATGCTTGAGACCGCCCTTCCCAAGTGCGAGTTGCGTCTTACAACCGACAGGGACCAGGCTATCAGGAACACGGACTTCATCATATGCCAGATCAGGGTTGGCGGGCTTCAGAGCAGGCACATCGACGAGAGCATACCTATCAAGCACAGGGTTGTCGGTCAAGAAACCACAGGCCCGGGCGGCTTGGCTATGGCCTTACGCACAATCCCCGTGATGGTGGAGATCGCCGCTGAAATCCAGGAGAAAAACCCCCGGGCATGGCTGATTAACTACACCAACCCTACAGGCCTGGTGGCAGAAGCCATAATGAAAACCTCGGACATACGTCACATCTCCATCTGCGACGAACCCATGGTGCTGCAAGAATCCCTGGGCGCCTTCTTAAGAGTGCCCCCTGAAAGACTGTTTTTTGACTATTTCGGGCTAAGCCACCTTGCGTGGGCAAGAAGGGTTTTCTTGCAAGGCGTGGACATACTTCCCCAGCTTAAGGACACGGTGGAACATACCCCTCTGGAGAAGATCGAGTCTTTGTTCGGGGAAGAAGTGCTCAAGGACCCTAAGGTGCGGACTGAGCTCAGAAACACGTTGCGGATCTTCAGGGAAACCGGGATGTTGCCTTCCCCCTATCTCCAGTACTACTGGTTTACCGACGAAATCCTGGAACAGCAGATCCGGTCAGGGCGGACAAGGGCCCAGGAAGTAATGCAATTGGAGCAAGTAATCCTGGATGAATGCCGCAAAGCCGCGGCCGGAAAAAGGCCCTTTGAGGCTCTCAGGGGCGGAAAGCGGCACGCGGACATGATGGTGGGGATGCTGGGGGCGATAGCCGACGACACCCGTGAGGTGTTCATCGTCAATACCACTAACCGTGGAGCGCTCCCTGAGCTTCCCTACGACAAGATAGTAGAAGTGCCTGCAGTGGTGGACGCAAGGGGAGCTCACCCCTTAGCCATGGGCACTATGCCTGTCCAGGTCCGGGGGCTCATACAGGCAGTCGCAGCCTATGAGGAGCTGGCTGTGGAAGCAGCCTTGGCCGGTAGCTACGGCCTGGCACTTGATGCCCTGTCATGTCATCCCCTGGTTCCCTCGAGGAAGCTTGCAAAGAGCATCCTGGATGACTACATGGCGGCCCATGGGGAAAGCTTGGCCTATCTGAAATAGCCGAGACTCAGGTGACAACCGCAAACACGGAACCGAAGGCGATATGCCCACCCCGCCGGCTTGCCCGATAAGCCGGGTAAGAACGGATACGCCGGATAGAAGGCCTGCCTGGTTACCTTTGCCCCAGGCTGGCCTTGATTTCCTCCAGCCTCTCCCCTTCCAAGGGGTAATGGCGGAAAATCAGGAGGGCAACGCCCATGGCAAGTATGGGAATCAAGGTCATCAAGAATCTCATCCCGGTCAGGGCGCTTGCCGGTTGAACCTCAAGGTTGGGGTCGTATCCGAAGGCATCTAGGATCTCCCCCATTATGACGGCGTTCAGGGAAATCCCAAGCCTTATCATGAACCCGTTTACCCCGAAGTACATCCCTCGCGCCTCACCCCGGTCTTGAGTTCGTCTTCGTCAACCACGTCGGCTATCAGAACATCCAGCAGCACCAAGAGTCCCGCAAGCCCAAAAGCCAGGAACAATGCTATTATCACCGCGTGGATGTAATTCTTGGCTATCCAGAAGGGCAACAGGCAAAGAGCGTACCACACGCCTGAGTAAATGAACGATTTTTTCGCCCCGAGCTTGGATATGAGCTTCCCCCCAGACGGCCGCCAGGGGTATCGCAGTCACAAACATGGCTCCCAGGAATATTGTGGTTTCAAACTCGCTGGCGTTGAGCACATACTTGGTGTAAAAGGGGATCACCGCCTGGAGCGCCACGAAGGTATATTGGATAAGCATTGCGGGAATCACATAGGTCAGGAAAGACTTGTTCAGGTAAGTCTCCTTCAGCGCCTGAACCAACGGAAGGCTCGGTTCTTGAGCGTATTCAGGCCTTTCCTTGGCGCCGTACAAGGATGCATACATGGTTACAAGCCCCAGGATGCCAAAGGAAATACCCACGAACCTCCAACCGAATCTCTCTGCCAGGACGGGAGGCAGAGCCACCCCGAAAATCAGCCCTATGATGCCGAGCACCTGCCTCAATGCTGACACTCTGGCCCTGTCTTCGAGTTTGGGATACATTTCCGGGAAAAGGGCGGTCCAGTTGAGCACAACGATGGTGAAAAGCCCGTCAAACAGGAATATCACAACAAAGTACCAAATAAAGAGAGATTTCTCCGCGCCTGCGGGATACGGAGGCATCCACAGCAGGGCAAAGGCTATGCAAAGGGGAAGGGTAAACCCTGCAACATACGGGATGCGCCTTCCCCACTTGGTCCTGGTGGAATCAGAAATCTGCCCAAACAAAGGATCGTTTATGGCATTCCAAATGTGAATAACGCCCGGGTTGCCGCCGCCCTCTGTACAGCTTGGCGCAGTAATCCAATTCTTTGCCTATATGGAAGCTCCTTCTCTTGGTGTAGCAGGCTGATTGGGGAACCATCGGCCCCCGTATCCGGCCCGGCACCGGCGGATCGGTCTCCGTTTGTAGACAAGCTGCCCCCTAACCTATATAATGATGTTTGAGCATGAAATAGCCCGGAGAGTACCATGGACCTCAAGACAGCAGTATGCAAGACCGTAAACAAGCTGTTTCCCGTGCCCCGGCATCCTTTCAACCTGCAGAGTTCGGGGCAGGAAACCTATGCTGAATGGCAGTACAAGCGCGGCGAAGATACCATCCGGTTTTTCCTGGACAACACTTCAACCGAAGAGATTTCCGGGACAAAGTGGTATTGGATATCGGGTGCGGAGCGGCAGGCAAGACCCTTTACTATGCATCTCAAGGGGTCAGGAAGATATACGGCATCGATGTGGTGGAACGGTACGAAGAAGAAGCCAATGCCTTGGCGCGACTAAAGGGCATGGAGCACTTGTTTCAATTTGTACTGGCAGATGCGGCTGATACGGGATTTGAGGACAACTTCTTCGACACCATCATAATGAACGATGCAATGGAACACGTGGAGAAACCCTTGGAGGTCTTGCGCGAATGCTACAGGGTACTCAAGCCCGGAAGCCGGCTCTATATAAATTTCCCTCCATATTACCATCCCTGCGGAGCCCATCTGAGCGACGCCATTGGCTTCCCGTGGATTCACCTGTTTTTCCATGAGCAAACCCTGATCAAGGTATATAAGGACTTGGTGAAAGATCTGCCTGACGGCGATGAGAGGATAAGGTTCAGGATATCCGTTGATGAAACGGGCAGGGAGTATCTCTCAACAAAATGACCATCAGGAGATTCCGCAACTTACTTAAACAAGTTGACTTTGACATCATCTGCTACAAAGAAGTGCCTCTACGCCCTTTCCTCATGCCCCTGAGCAGGATTCCTGTTATCAAAGAATGCTTTGTCAAGATGGCAGTGTGTGTGCTTGAGAAACCCAAATGACGGCTGGTAGGCGGCTACGCCGGATAGCTACAGGCAGAACCAAGAACACTCGTTACTGATGGTCCGGCTGAGAGGGAATTGAAGCCATCACTGGAATGATCATCCAACCAACTTGTGACGCCTTCGCTACAACTGACAGCCGGCCTCACATCCACCACAGAGGGAGAGTGGTATAAATGGAGGGTGAAGCAAGGCAACACAAGGCCTCCAAGCAAGGCAAAGTCAGCACCTGGCGGGTACTCAAGCAAGCCCTTGCGCTCGCCGGCAAACTTAACGTGTACCTGTATCTGGCTGCTATAGCTGCAATCATAGTGTCAGTGATCCACGTCGCTCAAGCCGACCTGCTTGCCCGCCTATGGGACTCAATGCTTGCAACGGATCTGCCCAAGTTCAAGCAAGCAGCCATCGCGACATTAGTCCTGGAAATAGCCGCTGTCATCCTTGTCACCACGCAGAAAGCGTCGATTGGACGGTTCGGACATTCATCCTTGGCCCTGCTCAATTCGGGTGCAGCGCACAGGATCAGCCGCGCCTGTGCATCTTACATGTCCCATGAGCACTCGGGGCAAATCATCGCCCGGGTCACAAACGACCTTAACCTGGTCCAAACCTTACTCCAAGACAACCTGTTAAGGCTCATATCAGGGCTCCTCACTGCGGCACTGGCCATAGGTTACATGTTCTACAACGACTGGCTCCTGGCGATTATAGCTGTATTCGGCACACCCGTGATTTTCCTGGTTGTTGGGAAAATCCAGGCGCCCCTTGTCGCCCTTACCAGGGAAGCCCAGGAAGCCTTAGGCGAGATCAACGTACTGATTGAAGAATCCATAGCAGGCGCTGCCATCGCCCGAGTATTCGGACTTGTGAAAAACCTGTCTGCAAGGTTCCGCCGCTATAACCGGACATGGCGGGAGAAAAACACTCGCAGAAACGCCTTTGCGGCCTTGCTCTCGGCAGTGGGCTTGGTTGTATCCTTAACTCCCTTCCTCTTGGTGTTCGGTATAGGAGGCATCCTCATGCTCAGGGGGCGGGTCACCTTCGGTATGTTGTTCGCCTTCGTCTTGCTTCTCGATTACACAACCTTCGCAATCGAGCACCTGCCCCGAACCCTGGGTGAGCTTGCGTCCAACTCAGCCGCCTTGGAACGGGTGCTTGAGGTGCTCCGATTGCCTGTGGAACGTGAGGACGGGGAAGCCTTTGAGTTTGTCCGGGGCGCCCCTGTGGTTGAACTCCGGAACGTGACCTTTACATACCCGGGCGCGGCGCAGCCTGCCCTTAAGAACGTGAGCTTTGCTGTGCACCAAGGTGAAAAAGTGGCATTTGCAGGTTCAAGCGGTTCAGGCAAGTCCACCATCTTCAGGCTGCTTCTTGGCGAATACGGGCCAGACCAGGGAGAAGTGCTGGTTGGAGGACATGAAGTCAGCAAGTGGTCCCTCCCCCATCTGCGTTCCCACTTCGCCAAAGTAAGCCAGGAAACATACCTGTTTCCCTACTCCATCAGGGAAAACCTCACCCTAGGCGCAGACGTTTCCGCTGAAGAACTTGACCTGGCCGCAAGCATCGCTTCCGCCGACGGGTTTATCGCGGAACTGCCCGATGGCTACGACACCCCTGTAGGCGAGCTGGCCGGTAGGTTTTCCGGGGGGGAGCGCCAGCGCTTGTCCCTGGCCCGGGCCATCTTGCGGAAACCGGAGATACTGCTCCTGGATGAAGCCACGTCAGCCATGGACTACCAGGTGGAACATCAAGTGATGGGTGGCCTGATGGAACTGTTTGAGAGGGGCACTGTCATGTCCATAGCCCACAGGCTTTCAACCATAGTAAACATGGACCGGATCTGCGTGCTCCGCGAAGGTGAGCTGGTTGAGAGCGGAACCCATGAGTCACTTATGGCAGCCAAAGGCCGCTACGCTGCGCTTTATTCTAAACAAGAAACGGAAGAGAGCACGGGCACCGCCAAGGAGAGCCATGAGCCCAAACACCGATGGTCTACAGCCCTCAAGGGGGGAGAAGCAGATGGCGCCTATATCAAGTAATACTTCTAAGGCGCAGGTGAACGCAGGAAAGCAGACAAAGCCAAGAGGCCCCGGGCCCTTGCGACGCCTTTTGCCGTTCATAAAGCCGTATGCCGCCCTTTATCTGGTCGGGATAGTGGGCGTTGCCCTGGCTAACCTGGGGTTCAACGTGGTGTTTGCCCGGATGATCATAGACTTCACCCGCGGAGCAATGGAGATAAGCCCTCGTGCTATCTTGGGTTCGGTACCTCTCTTGGCTGCGTCCATGCTTGTCTTAGGTGTACTCGTGTTCTGGGCGGGACGGAAGCTCATCAATGCAACCACCATGGTTCTGGGCGACCTGAGAGACGCCTTCTTTCACAAGGTCTTGACCATGCCTGTAGGAGAAACGGAACGACGGCACTCAGGAGACATCCTCTCCAGGGCAACCAACGACATCTCTCTGGCAGGCACGGCTTTCAGCCAATCGTTCCAGACCCTTGCCAACACCGTGTTTTCAGGAGTCGGCTCTGCCGTCTATGCTGTCATGCTTGACCCAAAGCTAGGACTCATGGCCATTGCGGTATGCGCCCTACCTCTTATTGCCAGTTCCTTTTTCGTTCCGCGACTCCGCGCCGCCGGCAGGGTGCTTCAGGAAAGCAAAGGGAGGCTTGTATCGGGGTTTTCCGACCTCATCCAAGGCGCTGAGGTCATCAGGACTTTCAACCTTTCTGACGCCATGTACCAGCGTGTAGCCGGTGAGATCGCACAAGTACAAGAAGCCGGCCTGCGGCAAGCACACCTGGAGGCGGGCCGGTCTGCCGCCGGAGGGGTGGCGGGGCTCATCAGGGTTCTGTTCACCGTATATGCCACCCGCCAGGCGATTCTGAACCCGGCCATGATACCCTTGCTTGTCGGCATAGTGCAGCTCATGAATCCCATAGGGAACATGTTCTCCACCTTGGGCACAACCATCGCGGGGATACAAGCCAATCTCGCCGCCGGGGAGAGGGTGCTGGAAATACTGGACATTCCCGCAGAGCCCGTGATCTACACTCCCCCGATTGCTGCTACCCCTCTGAAGCCCACCCATGTGGTAACCGCCAGCGAGACAGCCGCCGACACGGCGGCCGCTGATACTGGCGCTGGCGACGCAGGAACAGAGGATGCAGGTATCGTGGGTGCAGATGGTGCCCGTCCCGGGGAAGCTATGCCTGGTGTCACAAAAGAAGCACCTGCAATACTGGTCAAAGACCTGACGTTCAGATATCCTGACAACCCTGTGAATACCCTGGAAGGGGTGTGCTTCTCCGTACCCAAGGGCAAGACCGTGGCTGTGGTGGGCCCGTCCGGCAGCGGGAAGACAACCCTGTTTAAGGTGCTGCTTGGGCTGTACCCTCCCCTGTCAGGGGATATCTTGGTAGACAGCCAAAGCATCTATGAGACCGACCTGGAAGCGTGGCGGGCCAAGTTCTCATATGTCCCCCAGGACGCCTTCCTGTTTTCGGGTACCGTGTTGGAAAACGTGCAAGGCTCCGAACAAGGCGCGGGCCCTGACTCAGCTTTGGGCGAGGTTGACAAGGCGCTTGCCATCGCCCACGCCGACGAATTTGTCGGCAAGCTGCCCGACGGACTACATTCACAGGTGGGGCAAAGGGGCGGAAACCTATCGGGAGGCCAGCGCCAACGGCTTGCCATCGCCAGGGCCGTCTTCAAAGACGCGCCTGTGCTGCTCTTGGATGAAGCCACGTCGCACCTTGATACCGAATCTGAGAAGCTGGTCCAAGCTGCCCTGCAACAGCTGATGCAAACGCGCACTTGCATTGTGATCGCCCACAGGCTGTCCACAGTTGAGAACGCCCATCAGATCCTATACCTTGAAGACGGGAGAATAACTGAAAGGGGTACCCACGGGGAGCTAATGGCCGACCTTGACTCAAGGTACAGACTGCTGGTGGACAGGGAATTGTCACATAGATAACATACATGTACTCCGCGAAAGGAGGGAAACACCTTTGTACATACCGATTCCGGACCTCAGGCAGGCCAAGAACTTGCTTGTGGTATCACCCCACCCCGATGATGCCGAGATAGCGGCAGGCGGAACCATAGCACTCCTGGCTGAAGCAGGCGCCAGGATCACTTACGCCATGGTAACGGACGGTTCCAGGGGCGGCCTGGAGCCTGGGGTCCCAGAGGCTCAGCTTGCCGCAACCAGAAGGGCTGAACAGGAACAAGCCGCAGAAGTGCTTGGGGTGGACGACATAATATGGCTGGGTTTTGAGGATACGGAGGTACCCGGACCTGAAGTGGTGCGGGAGCCCCTGATCTCTCTTATCAGGGAAATACAGCCTGATTTCGTGATCAGCCTGGACCCGTGGCTTCCCTATGAGGCACATCCTGACCACCGCAGAACCTCCATGGCGGCGGTTGAGGCTTGCCTGTTCGCCGGGTTGCCCATGGTCCAGCCTGAGGACTTGGAGCGCGGGTTGATCCCGCGGCAGGTAACAGGAGTTGCCCTGGCGTTGTCGCCCAAACCCAACACCTTCATCGGTATCGACCGCACGTGGGAAAAGAAGGTTCAGGCCTTGCGATGCCATAGGTCCCAATTCCCAAGCCAGGTCTGGGAGATGTTCTACCCCGTTATACTGGCCAAGTCGCAGGAATACGGGAACAAGGCAAACGCAACGGTAGGAGAGGCGTTCAAAGTGCTTACCACCGCCCACCTTCATGTTATGGTGGATACATGGGAAGCTTGATTGCAATGAAGGGAGGGACAACAGCGTCTTAACGGGCATGAAGACTATCAAACTGGCGGTAGTGGGCGGGGGTTCATCGTACACCCCTGAGCTCATCGGCGGGCTTATCAAACGCTGGCAAAACGAGGAGTTCTTGGCCGGAGAACTGGCACTCATAGACATCCCCCAAGGCAAAGACAGATTGGAACAAGTGGCCGCCTTGATACAGAGGATGATTGCAAGAGCAGATATGCCGTGCAAGGTAACCACGTGGACTGACCTTGCCGCCGGCCTTGAAGGTGCAGCTTTCGTCATCAGCCAGATCCGCGCGGGCGGGATGAAAGCCAGACAGACAGACGAGCACATCCCGGTTAGATACGGCATCGCCGGGCAGGAAACCACCGGTCCCGGCGGGTTTGCATGCGCCTTGAGGAGACGATTCCAGCGGCCATTGCCATCGCCGGAGAAATGCAAAGCGCGTGCCCAAACGCGTGGCTCCTCAACTTCACCAACCCGTCGGGTATCGTAACCGAAGCACTGCTCAAGCACACACATACCAAGGTGTTCGGCCTGTGCAGCGTGCCCATATCGATCAAGATGGGTATCGCCAAGGCTTTGGGGGTTCCCCACGAGAGGCTCAGCGTTGACGTGTCCGGTCGGCCTGAACCACCTGTCTTTCGTCACCGGCTTGTGCCTTGACGGCGAAAGCATAATGGACCGGGTGACGGAATCGCCTTTGCTCGACGAATACCTGGACAAGATCAAGGTAGGTAGACACCTTGGATTTTTCGTGAGGGAGCTCAAGGTGATCCCAGGCAGCTACCTCTACTACTACTGGTCCCGGGAGAAGGCAGTCAGGGAGCAGCAAGAAGACATATCTTCAGGCAAGGGCACAAGGGCGGACCAGGTGATGAAAATCGAGGAAACCCTGTTCAAACTGTACGAAGACCACACCCTGGACACCCTCCCACCTAAACTCAAGCAACGGGGCGGCGCATATTACTCTGATGTTGCCCTTAACTCGATCTCGAGCATAGTCAGGAATGCCCCCCATTTTGAAGTGCTCAACGTAGAAAATAAGGGGGCTGTACCGGGACTTCCGCAAGATGCAGTTGCGGAAGTGACCTCGGCGGTTGACGGCACCGGGCCCAAGCCGGTGGCGCAAAAGATGCTGCCCGCGGAAATCCTCGGGTTGGTCCAAAAGGTCAAGTGCTACGAACAGCTCACCGTGGAGGCGGCCATCACAGGCAGCGTTGAGAAAGCCTTTTCCGCCCTCATCAATCATCCTTTGGTTCAGGACGGGGAAATCGCGGCGCGGCTACTCAAGGACATACTGGAAGCTAACGCTGAGTTCTTACCTCAGTTCAAGGGGAAACATGTGCCTGTTATGATGGGGCCTTCCAGGCGGAGCTTCTGATTGAGGTGTCTCAAGGGACGTTTATGGTTTTGGGACACATAAGGACAGTTTCTGATATGAGGGCCGGATTGCTGCATCCGGCTTGGATCCTTGATCGGCATGCTTGTTGACGGCATTTGGATGGGCAATGTGCTACTGAAAGGAGGATGGAGATGCCTTTCATTCTGGGAGTTGACGGCGGAGCTACCAAGACCTTGGCGGTAGTGGGAGACGATACCGGCCGGATCCTGGGAGCAGGCCTGGGAGGGCCGACCAATTATCAGATCATAGGAATCGAACCCGCAATGAGCAACCTCAACTCGGCGGTAAGGGGCGCCCTAAGCTACGCAGGCATCAGCATGGACAAGGTTGACTGCGCCGTGTTCGGGCTTGCAGGTGCCGATTTCCCCGTTGATTTCCGCAACCTCACCGCGGGTATCCAAAAGCTTTACCCCGGTCTGAAGTTTGAGATCGTCAACGATACATGGGTGGGCTTCCGTTCAGGCACCGAGGAAGACTACGGCGGTGTGGTGATTGCAGGCACAGGGGCGAATTTCGCGGCGGCAGCCCCCGACGGGAGGAAGGTCACGGGCAGGGGAATGGGCTATGAATGGGGCGGCGAAGGCGGTGCCGGGTATCTGATAAGGAGCGCGCTGCACTACGCCTTCAGGTCCAATGACGGCACAGGCCCCAAGTCCCGCCTGGAGCAAGTTGTGCTCTCACTGCTTGATTTCCCGTCTTACGATGATCTGTCCCTCTACATGTGCGAAGTTCAGGGCCAGTTCGCCAGGATCTACATGAAGGCTGAAGCGATTGTGCCGGCAGTGTTCCAGCTGGCTAATGAAGGCGACGAAGTATGCACGGACATACTCATGAACCTGGGCCACGCCATGGGAGACATCATAGGCAGGATGATCAAGTCCCTGGGTTCATGGCAGCTGCCTCAGGACGTTGTGATGGTTGGAAGCCTGTTCACAAAGGGTGCAAACCCGCTGTTGAGGGATTCGTTTGCCCTCTCTTGCCATAAGTTTGTGCCCTTTGCCAGGTTCAAGATGCCTGAGCTCGAGCCTGCCGGGGGAGCCTACCTCATGGGGCTGGAGAAAAGCAAGCTGCCGGCCAAGGGAGAAGCGAGGGCCAGGGCAATCGAAAGTTTCGGGCAACTTGAACTTGATGTGCCCGGAATCTGAAACACGCATGAAAAGATCGTCAAGCCTGACCCAGCCTGCCTTGGGAACCCTGCATTCGGAAATCCTCCGGACTGGGCCCCCAGGCAGGCCGGGCCCTTTCACTCCGTTTCCTCTTTCTTATCACCTTAGGCCCGGTGGGCTTTACCTTATCACCTTCACCCTGCTCGGCCTGATGACTTCGCCCTTGTACATATATCCCCTCTGGAACACTTCCACTATGGCACCGTGCTCCCCGCCGCCCTCTTGGGCAAACACGGCTTCGTGGTACTCGGGGTCAAAGGGCTTGCCTACGGGGTCCTCCATGGGTTCTACGCCTTCCCTGGCCAGCACATCCAGGATCTGTCGCCGGATAAGGACTACCCCGTCGTAAAACGCTTTGAAAGCACCATCCCGGTCTTCCTCAGCGTTTTTCTCCCCGGCGGCCAGGGCCCTGTCGAAATTGTCCAGCACATCCAGCAAAGGCAATATGAGCTCAGCCTTACCTCTGTTTACCCGCCGGTGGATGTCCCTTTCAGTGCGCTTCCTGAAGTTTTCCATCTCCGACCTTGCCCTGAGGTACCTGTCCCAATAGTCCTCGGCCTTGGACTTCCATTGGTCCCGCTCAAGGGTGAGCACCTG
>JAAZEL010000040.1 GCA_012512325.1 Candidatus Fermentithermobacillaceae bacterium
ACCTTTGAGGATGCCCAGGAGATGTGCGACGCCCTTATCCATGTGTGTCAGAGGCTGTATGCCGGCGAAATCGGGGATGATGTGTCTGTGGCGACAGTCATGGTCAGGAAGCCGCGATATCTGACTCTCATGATCGGCTTGCCTAAGGACAAGTCGAAAGACAGGGAAATGCTGGAGCAATTCATGGCCAGCGAAGGCAAGCGGGCGGTTGCGGGCGGTTCAACCAGCCAGATGGTAGCCAGGGAGCTAGGGCGTGAGCTCAGGGTTAATCTGGGTTCCATGCTGGACAACATCCCTCCCACCGGCTACATCGAAGGCATAGATCTGGTGGTGGAAGGCACCTTGACCATCGAAAGGACCCTCAAGTACCTGAGGGAAGGCAGGAAAAAAGTGTCGGTCATGTACAAGCCCGACGGTGCTTCCAGGCTGTTTTCAGCTTTGCTCGAGGCAGACGACATCCACATCCTCATGGGCACTGCCGTCAACCCTGCCCATCAGAGTCCCGACTTGCCTGAAACCTTGCAGCTTAAGAGCAGGATGGCGGAAGAGCTGTCTCAGATCTTGATTGACAGAGGCAAGAAAGTGACCGTAACCAGGTTCTAGGCTAGGTTTCAACTTATGCTTGAGTTTAGTGTGGCTCTAGACCCTCGGCTATGCTTTTGTGCTATGCCATGATTGATGAAGGATGCAGGTGGGAGCTAACCGGCTCCCACCTACTGAGTTTTCGGGCTCGTCTTCCCGCCGGGTTTCCCTAGCTCAGAACACCCAGTTCCTTTGCAGTTTCCACGAACTTCCCAATCGCGAAATCCAGGTCCTCCTTGGAGTGGGCCGCCGACAGCATGCAGCGTATCCTGGCCTTGCCCCTGGGCACAGTGGGATAGCTTATTGACTGGGCAAATATACCTTTTTCAAACAGCTTCTTGGAGAAATCAGAAGCCAACTTGGCTTCTCCCAGCATCACCGGGGTAATGGGCGTCTGGGTCTTGCCTATGTCAAACCCGGCTTCTTTGAGTCCTTTCTGGAAATACGCGGCGTTGTCCCATAGTCTCTTGACCGGCTCGTCGCTCTCCAACAATACGTCAACCGCGGCAATGGCAGCTGCCGTATCAGCAGGGGTGATACCCGAACTGAACAAGAACGGCCTGGCTCTCTGCCTCAGGTAATCGATTAGGACCTTCGGCCCTGTCACAAAGCCGCCCATCACGCCAAACGCCTTGGACAGGGTTCCCACTTCGATCTCAACATTACCCTCAAGTTTGAAGTGGTTCACGATGCCCCTGCCGCTGTCACCAAGCACCCCTTCACCGTGGGCGTCGTCAACCATGACAATGGCTCCGAATTCGTCCGCAACTTCAACTATCTCCGGAAGAGGGGCGATGTCGCCGTCCATGCTGAATACGCCGTCGGTGATGACCAGCATCCTACGGGCGGAATCTTTGTGTTCAATGATCTTGTTCCGCAAGTCATCCACGTCGTTATGGGCGTACCTGACCACATCAGCTCTGGACAACCTGCAACCGTCAATGATGCTGGCGTGGTTGAGCTCATCGGAAAAAATCACGTCGCCTTTACCTGTAATGGCAGGGATTACCGCAGTGTTAGCGGAGAAGCCCGCCTGGAGCACTATGCAGTCAGGGGCGTGCTTGAACTCCGAAAGCTTCCTCTCAAGCTCCAAATGAAGGGTCTGGGTACCCGCGATGCTCCGTACAGCCCCAGGCCCGACTCCGTATTCCTCAATGGCCCTCTTGGCAGCTTCTTTCAACCTCGGGTGATTTGCAAACCCAAGGTAGTTGTTTGAGCAAAGATTGAGCACTCTCTTGCCATCAACTACAAACCAAGCCCCCTGTGGGCCTTCTATGGTCCTGATGGCGTTGAACAACCCCTGCTCACGCAAAGCAGCGAGTTCTTCCGCAAGAAACTCAAGCTTAGACATAACCTAACCCCTTTCCTAGATGGTGCCGTTTGCGGCAGACTTTCAGGAATATTCTGGCCTCTGGACGAATTCTACTTCCAGGGGCCAAATCCTGCCCAACTGCCTACGCCTCAAGTGTAGAACACCACAATATCGCCGTCATGGAGCACATGATCCCTGGGAACCATCTGTCCGTCGAATACACCTGTACCCCACACCCTGGCGCACTTGAGGTTCTTGGCTATTTCCTTGTGGATTTCAGCAGCTGCCTCCAGCACGGTAGTTCCCTTGTCCAGTACAAAAGGCTGGGCGTAATCCACCTTGCCTCCCGGCGGCCTTGTGAACACCCGGATTTTGCCCAGAAGGTCAAAGAACATCCTGCACACTAACGTAGATAATCCGTCTCCCGTGAGGGCCGAACACGGGACTACCTCAATATCGTCCCGGATTATTTCCCGGAAAAGCTCCAACCTGGTCAAGGCGCCCGGCGCATCGATTTTGTTGGCCGCGCACATGGCTTTCTTCTCGACGAAGTTCCTTTCGCCTTCGTTCTTGATGCGGACGTTGTTCTCTTCCATGACGGCCATCAGGTTCTCATGCTGCTCCAGCACGTCGTCGTCTCCCATGTCAAACACAAGGAGGAGCCCATCCGCCATCCGCATCATGGCAAACATCCACGGTTGTGCAGTCTCCTCAGTTATGGGAGGCATATCTATCAACTGAACCTGGATGTTTTCCCAACGGGCCATACCAGGCAGGGGCATTCTGGTGGTAAACGGATATTCGGCAACCTCAGGCTCGGCTTTAGACACGCTTCGCAACAGCATGGACTTGCCCGAATTAGGAGGACCCACAAGCAGCACCTGACCTGCGCCCTCCTTGTCGATCCTGTAAAACTCCTTTCTGGCAGGGCCTTTCCTTGCAGCTGACTGGAGTTCCTTTCTCAACCTGGAGATCTGCCGCTTAATCTGAGCTTGCATCTTCTCAGTAGCTTTATGCTTAGGGATTGTCGAGAGCATCTCCTCAAGTGCTGCAAGCTTCTCTTCCGGGGTGATGGCCTGCTCGTGTCGCCTCTTGGCAGCAAGGAACTCAGGGGTCAAGTTTGCTGACACTCCGGACCACCTCCCGCTGCATGATTGTACTGCTGCCCATATCGTTAACTATCCGCCCATATCAATAAGTATCCGCTCATATCGCTGATTATCTGCCCATATTACTAATTTACGGTCAATCTGCTCCCGTGACAAGGATGCAGTCCGCCAGGTAGCGCTCACACCGGTAAGCAAGGGGGTCCTGCTTGAGAAGGCTGCCTCAAGTTCCTGTCTAGGCTTCTTGAGACCCCGTGGCTGAGCGCGAAGGCAAGACCGCAAAAGCTGCTTCAAGTTCCTGCCTAGGACTCTTGCCTGAGACTCCTGCCTAAGTTTCTTGCTTGAGACTTCGGCTTGAGTCTCTGGCTTGAGGCCCTTGCCTCGACCCGGTTTGCGTCCAACTTGGCGAGCTCCAGGTTCGCTGGCTTGGGACTTTGGTTTGAGACCCTTGCCTCCCTCATGTTGACCCTGAGGGTTCACGGCCCCTAACGAGGGGAAGAACCTCGTCGAGCCGGAGGCGTGACAGGTAACTGCGCCAGTCTACCGCGATTTCCTGGCCCGGCGTAAGGAACACCAGGGACACATGTACCACCGGACGGTTAAGGATCTTCTCGGCCGCATACGCGTACAGGGCGAGCTGGGGTGTGTAGCCCTGCACCACCCGGGGAAGTTGCTGTGGACTAACCGAATCTGTCTTGTAGTCTATTATCCACAGCCCGTCATCGGCTTCAAAGATAACGTCTATTATCCCCTGGACTACAACAGAGTCGTCGGCCGGCCCTTCCCCGTCGCCCTCATCGAAAACCAGCCGCCTGCCCCTTACCGGTATGCCTATGGTAAACTGGATCTCCCGTTTGACCTTATGGGGATCCGCCATGAGCATCCTGCCCGTGTCTGACCTGAAGAACTCTGCAATGCGCGTTACGTCCTCGGGCCTTACATATTGGCTGTCCAAGAACCCGACGGCGCTGAGCCTTTGGATTTCCCGGCGCACCTCTTCCTCATCGGAGGCCTTGGCAAGATCCATCCTTGCCAGCAGGGCGTGGACTGCTATCCCCCGTTCAATGCCGCGGCCTCTTCTGGTCTTGGAAAAGAGCCGTTTCCCCGGATCTGGCACGAACTCCTGGAACTCATCTTCAAAATCCAGCCTGCTCTTGAGTTCGCTCACGCTCATCTTGGCAGGCACATAGGTAAAGCTCCTGAAAGGATACTCCCACTCAAGCCGCCGCCTCACCTGTTCGTACACTTCAGGGTCCGCTGGCTTGCTAAGAGGCACCAGACGCTTTACCTCAGGCCAGGTTTCATCCCGGGGGCGGGTTCCCAAGAACACCTGAGGCACCGCAGGCGTCCCGGGCAGTCCGAAAACCTGGATGTCAAAGGGGAACTCCCCTGGCAAATCTTTGGTGCCTTGCTCCAATACCTTCGTGAGCTCAGGCAATACACACGGGCAGATCCAATCGAGGTGATTCTGGGCCCTGTCCAACCGCATGTCCTGCCACTTGCTCATCTGCACCCCTATTTTCCGCGCCGAACCCACCAGGAACAGTTTTTCCCTTGCCCGGGTCATGGCTACGTACAGGATCCGCATCTCCTCGGCCAGGTTGTCTTTCCTGATCTGGATTTGGTTAGCCGTGTACGGAAGGCTGGGGTACTTGACCTTGTTTTCCAGGTCGCAGTACATGGTCCCGATTCCCAGGTCTCTGTGGAACAGGAAGTCGCCGGCAAGGTCTTCCATGTTGAACGGTTTGCCCAGGTCAATCACAAACACCACAGGAAACTCCAAGCCCTTGGACTTGTGGACCGAAAGCACCCTGACCACGTTTTCCTGCTCGCCCAGGGCTCTTGCTGTGCCCAGGTCACCCCTTGATTCCCTGATCCTGTCGATGAACCTGAGAAACCGGAAAAGCCCGTGGCGCCCGAAACTGTCGAACTCCATGGCCCTGTTTACCAGCGCCCTCAGGTTGGCCTGGCGCTGGGCCCCTCCGGGCAATCCGCCCACATAATCGTAATATCCGGTTTCCCCCATTACCGCCCACAGCACATGGGCCAGGGGCATCCGCCTGGACATGGTCCGCCAGCGGTCCAGGTCTTCCAAGAACCTGGAAAGGGTATCACGCAGCCAAATTATCTCGCCCGGGTTCAGTTCGTCCTTGAGAGCATCCGGGACAATGGGACGTTGGTTTTCGATGGAAGCAAAGGCCATTACTGAATCGCAAAACTGCCCTCCAGGACACAGGGCCTTTACGATGGCCAGCTGTCTGGGGGTGAGCCCTGCCACAGGCGAGCGCAGCACTGACGCCAGGGGGATGTCCTGGCGCGGATTGTCGATCACCGAAAGCAATGAAAGGGCCACTTCCACTTCCCGTGCCCTGAAATATCCTGTGCCCAGTTCGGCATACGCAGGGATGCCGCATTTTTGGAAAATGTCCAGCACCACGTTGGCCCTGTCCTTGGTTGAACGCATGAACACTGCTATATCCCTGAACATACACTGCCTGAACTGTGACGTCTTCCCATCCCAAATCCGAAAGCCTAGCTCACCTTCAACCATCTGCTTGATTTTCCACGCCACCACCATAGCTTCTTTTTCCAGGGCTTCCAGCTGCTCTACGTCGGAATCCCCGTTGGCACCGGCTGCGCCTGGATCCGTGGGTTCCTCTCCTTGCGACCCATCCCCACCGTCATTGAGGTTTTCCCGCTCCACCAGTATGAGCTCTGTGGTAGGGTCGTATCCCGGGATTGGCGGGTAGCTTGCGCCCAGATTAAGCCGGTGTTCGTCAGTGTAGTCGATTTCAGCCACAGACCGTCTCATGATGCGGCTGAACAGGTAGTTCACCGCGTCGATCACCTGTTTTCTGCTCCTGAAGTTGAGGGACAAGCCCGTTCTTACCCCCGGGACACTGGGCATCTGGTCTGCGCCCGCCTCAACCGGGGCGCTGGTTATCTGATACGCTTTGGCCTGGACGCTCGCCATCAGATGTGGGTCCGCCCCAGCCGGGACGCCCGTCGTCCTCGACACCTCCTCAGATCCCCGGGCACCCCTCACACCCGGTGTTTCCAATCCTGCCGGTACATCCGCAGCTCCAGAAGCACCCTTCACACCAGATGGGCTCTCACCCCCTGGCCCGGCCCCACCGGCGGCAAGTTGCTGTATAGGGGCATATGCGTTGTACTTCCTGATGAATATCGTGGGGTCTGCCAGCCTGAACCGGTAGATGCTCTGCTTTATGTCGCCCACCATGAACAGGTTGTTATCCCTGGAAACCAAGGACAGGATCTCTTCCTGGACGGGGTTGGTGTCCTGGTATTCGTCCACGAACACAAAGTCATAGCACGCCCTTATGTCTTCGGCCAGACGGCCTCCCTCTTGCCTCAGTATGTCCAGGGTGTACCGCTCCAGGTCCGAGAAATCCACCCCCGACACGCCCTTCTTTCTGCGGGTGTACTCGCGATCCAAGTCGAGCACGAGTTCCACCAAGGTTTCCATCACAGGCCGCAAGTCGGCGATTTCCTTGAGCACCTCGGCCGCAGGCCTCATGAGCACGTTGGAGGCGCAATTCTTGAGGCGCTTCTTGACCTTTTCCCGGAAATTCTTCGCCATATCAGCCAGCTCAGGGTCGGACCCCTTTTTCTTACCAGGCAGTGCCCGGAACTTGAACTCTGGGAGACTCCTGAGGGATTTCAACTTGCTGACAGCTGCTTTAAGGGTGTTTATCTCGGGATCGTCAGAGGCTTCGAGGGTACTCGTCTCTGGGTCATCAGCGGCTTTGAGAGTTTTTGTCTGGGGATCATGGGCCCAGGGATTACCAACCTCTCTATAACCGTTTCCCGACCCCGCCGTGAGCTTCCAACTCAGTTCAACCAGTTCTTGAACCGTCTTGTATAGATCCTCCAACGCTGCAAGTTCTTCCTCTAACACCGGAAGGTAGCTTTCAGGGCCGCCCGGCTGCCTGCATATTTCGGTCGCCCGCCGGGTGGAAGATATAGCCTCGCTCAATTCAGACTCAATGTGTTCCAAGAGCAAGGGCGTCCAAGGTAAGGCCAGCACCAACCGGCCCAGGTCATACTGGGCCCCAGGGTTGTCTTGGGTCCTAGGCCTATCGTGGGTCCCAGGCTTATCCTGCGCCCCGGGATCGGCCTGTGCCTCACGGGCATCAGATGTCCCGGCCTCATCCCGTGCTCCCTGCTCATCCTGGGCCTCACACTTATCCGGTGGGGCAGGCTCGTGCTGTGTCCCAAGCCCATCTTGTGCCCCAGGCTCATGTGGTGTCCCGATCCGATTCCTTGCCGGCCCCAAGCCAGCCAGTGCCTCTTCCACCTGTCGATACAAGGCAAGGGCCCGGTCCAGCCATTCCCTAGGGTAGGGCTGGGTTTGCAGGAAACTGTGAAGTTTGAGCACGATTTGCTTGAGGCCTTCATCCACGCCGCGGCCGCCGTACCCTTGCACCAGGGCCAGGAACGGCCGGTGCTCGTCTGAGTCTGAACCGTACCTTTGTTCAAACACTTCATCCACGGCTTCGTACCGGAGCAGTTCCGCTTCGTTGGGGTCCAAGACTCTGAAGCCGGGGTCAAGGTCTACCCGGTAGAAATATCTCCTCACAATGCTCAAGCAGAAAGAGTGTATGGTCGAGATCTGGGCCCTTTCCAGGAGAGAAAGCTGCCTGGCAATCCTTAGATCATCGGGGTTTTGCTCCCTGGCTTCCTGCAAGGCGGCACGTATCCGTTCTTTCATTTCCAGGGCCGCCTTTTCGGTGAAGGTTACAACCAGGAGGCGCTCTATGTCCCACGGCTCGTGCTTCGAGAGGACCTTCCGGATAATCCGTTCCACCAACACAAAGGTCTTGCCTGAACCTGCGGCAGCGGATACCAGCAGGTTGTTGCCTTCAAACTCTACGGCGATCTTCTGTTCTTCAGTAAGGCGGGTTTCCCCTCGGGACAAGTGCTATTCCCCTCCCACACATACCTTTCGGATCTCTTCCCATATCTGCTCTTTGGGTATGCTAACCACGGTATTGTACTCATTGCCTTCAACCAGCACATCGAAGGTGCACAACGGGCTGAACTCGCAGTAGGTGCATGCTGTACGCTTGCGTCTCCTGTACGGCCTGATGTCGATCTTGCCCGATATGATATCGGCTGCTATCTGCCTAACCTTGTGTTCCGCGAACTCCAGGAGCGCCTCAAAATCGGCTTCGGGCACAAGCTGGGAACTGCTCCCCAGCCCACCGGATTTCTTGAAGTACACAGGCACGATATCAGAGGTGCCAGACGCGGTCCCGTCCATTTGTCGCAGCACGTCCAAGTCATCCACGAACAGCCCGGCCATCCTCAGGTTTTCCCGCTTGCGCTTAAGCCAGGCTTCATCCCTGTTGAGAGGTCCGCGCTCTCTCAGGAAAGGATCGTTAATCGGCAGGTAGACTGCGCCCGCAGGATAGGGCATCACTCTGGCCTGGGTTTGGTCCCCTTCGCCGGGCACCGCTAGGGCGGCAGGCCATCTCAGCAGTTCATCCCATTTGGACAGCACCACGCCCAGGTACACCAGAAGCTGAAGGGACAGGCCGTAGTACACTTCCAGAAGGTCAAGCTTGCTGCCGCTCGACTTGTAATCCACAACTCTCAGGTAAGCCCGGGGGCCGATCCTGGCCACGTCAACCCTGTCAATCCGCCCCCGGAGCAGCACCTCTCCGTAGCCAGGCAGTTCCACTGAATAGGGAGTCACCCCTCCGGGAAGGCCAAAAGGCACCTCCACGGCCATGGGACGGAACTTGCCCCGCTTCATATGTTCCAGGAACAGCAGGGCTGAGCTTCTCAGCAAAGCACTCAGGGAATTTGAGACGTATTGGTACCTGAAAGAGCTCAAGAACAGCCGGTCCTGGATCCTGGGGACCAGGTCCCCTACAACCCGGTCCATTATCTCGAGCACATCTTCCTGTTCCATGCGGTGGGCTTCTGTACCCTGGACCGACACTTCCTTAACGAACTCGCGCATTGCTTCGTGGAAGAAACTGCCCGTCTTGAGGGGGTCCAGCTTGAACACCTGCCGCTGCTTGAGCCGCAGCCCGTCAGCGGCAAAATGCCTGAAAGGACATTCCTGGAACCGCTCCAGCCGGGACACGCTGGTCACAAGGGGGCGCCCGTATAACATGTGGGACAGGGGTTCTCCCAGGCGCCCGAGGTAGTTGGTGAAACTCAGGGAACTCAGGATCTTGCGGGTCTTGGGCAGCCTGGAAGGCTGGAGCATCCAGCGGTACACTTCTTCCCACACTACTCCCGGGGCGACACCCTGCCTCAGGAAGGACAACCGCCGGGTGGTCACCCCCCACACAGTAGCCGGCGCAAGGTAGTCGAGGTCCTCCGGGTAGGTGCCTGGCGGGCCAGTGGGAACGAAGCGTGTCTGCTTGTACGGCATAACCCCTTTGAGCCACCCGATCACAGGCGACGGGAATACGGCATTGCCATCCTTGTCCCCCAGGGGGTATGAAACGTAAAGGGCTTCCCTGGGCCGGGCGAGCGCGATATACACCAGGTATTCTTCGTGGAGCTGTCTCAGCCTGGAGGAAGGCTCAAGGTTTAGGCCTGCCTTGAGCAAGAGCTCCCGCTCCTGATCTGTGAACACCCCTCTTTCCCCGTGCTTCATGGGCAGATCCCCTTCAGACGCGCCCAGAAGGAAGGTGACCCGGCACTCGGGCTGCCGCGTCCTGTCGAGACTGCCCACCAACACCTGGTCAAGGGAAGGAGGTATTGCTCCCAGCCTGATGCCTTCCAGGCCAGCGTTGATGAGAAGCGCGTAGGTCTCCACGTCGCAAGTCCTGGAGCCCAGGATTTCCACCGCCTGTTCCAGGATCTCAAGCACCTTGTCCCAAATACCCGCGTGCTCTTTGGCTGAGATAAGGTCGCCGCGCCTCGTACACTCTTCCTGCCAGCGCGCAAGGGTTTCCTGTACCCGGAGATCCGTGAGCAGGTCGTACAGGGCCAGGGAAATCCCCTCAGCTGTCAACTCGCCGGCACCTGTGAGTTTTGAGTAAAACCTGCTAAAGGCCGACATGGCTTGCCGCCGGATGGCGTCTATTCTCCTGTTATCAATCCTGCTTCTCGGACCTTTCTCCGATACTTCGTCCCGCCCTTGCCCCGATCTCTTATCCAGACTCTTTTCCGGCCCTTCTTCCGGCCCTTCCCTCAATCTCCGTTCCAGTCCTTCTTCCGGCTCTTCCTTCGGCCTTTGATGCACCCCTGCCTCCGGCTTCTCCTCCAAACCTTCCTCCGGCTTCTCATGCAAACCCGCCTCCGGCTCGTCATCCAGCCCTTCCTCATCCTCCGGGAGGAATTCGAGAGTGTACCGCCAAGCCTCTTCCTGGAGCCACACCTTGCCTCTGATGCCGGACGCAAGCACGTAGTTTTCCAGCTCATCCACCGCTTCTCGCTCCGCAGGCGCAAGATCGGTCTTGAGGTAGCGGAAGACCGCATCGAACCCGAAATCGGTGGCCACTATGTCAAAGGCGGAACGTATGAGCTCTGCCAGGGGATGGTGGGACAACGGGCTCTTTATGTCCAGGAAGTAAGGAATCCGGTGGTCGGTGAACACCATCTCGATGAGGTCTTTGTATTTCTGCAGATTCCGCAGTTCCACCGTGATATCCTTGAACCTGAGCCCCTCTTCCCGAACCAGTCTCAGGATCTCCCTGGCGACATACTCAACTTCCGCCACAGGGTTGACTGCACACACCAAGTTCACCCCGCCGGGAATCAGGCCTGTTCCGCCAGGGGCTTCACAATCAGAGGGAGGCTGGAACACCTGCCAAGGGCCCCTGTGTTTGGCCCTGAATGCGGATTCCACGCAAGCCAGTTCCGGGTGCTTGAACCTGGGCAAGGCGCCTTCTTGACCCAGGATAATCGCATCCTCCACGGGAACCCCGTGCTCGCTGCAAAGGTCTAGCACCTTCTCGTACACTTCCCTGACGGGATGGAACAGGCTGGTCTCCCTGGGCGGGTGCTGGATCTCCTCACGGTCCATGCAAAGGGCGAGGTTTACCTGGGAAGCGGTCTTGAGAATAGCACCTATCACCTGGTATTCCCGGGGGGTGAAACCCGAAAAGCCGTCGATCCACACGGTGGCGTTGCGTATGAGGTGAGATTCAGGGATCCTTTCCGCAGCCAGCTTCAGGCAATCGTCAGGGTCCAGGAAGTTGTCCTGGAGAAACGCGGCGTACTTACGGTAGATAAGCTCCAGGTCCTTGAGTTTTTGGGCCAGGAAAGGCGGATTCCCCTCCTCTGCGGCCTCCCCTGTGGCCTCCCCTGTGGCCAGGGCTTCAAGATCCTCAGGTTTCACATCGTATGAGTTGAACTCGGAAAGCGCCTGGATCACTTCTTCCCTGAACCCCGGGTAGTTGACCATGGGAGCGTAGACGCTGAACCGGTCTTTGTGCTCCCACAATATGGACTGGACGGCCATGCTCCTGCCTACCGGGGTGATAAAGGGTCGGGTGATTCCGCCTGTTTCATCGAGCACCTTGAAGCAAAGGCGCCTGAAGCCTAGCACTTGGAGGTCCATGAACCCCTGGATCCTGCCGTCGTCCAGGATGGCTTTTTCCATCTGGAAGGTGGCCTGGTCGGGGACGATTACAAGCACTGGGGAGCGGGAAAGCACCCCGGAACGAGCTCCGGAACGTGCTTCGGAATCTGCTCTGGAATATGCTCCAGGATGTGCGCCGGGTTCTGCTCCGCGATGTGATTCGGGATCTGCTCCGGAGTTTACTCCGGGCTCTGCTCGGTGGGCTGCTCTGAGATCTGCCCCCGAGGGGCCTGCCGCAGAATGCGCCGAGTACTGCATGTCCGCATCTTGACACAACAAGCCCTCGATCACCGCATTGATCATGTACCTGGTCTTGCCTGAACCCGCAGGCCCGATGATGAACCGCAAACCCATAAGAGAAACCACCCCTTGCTAACTTCGCTGGTCAACGGGTGGTTTCCTGTCTCACCTAGGTAATGATGAGGTAGTGAGAGCACTAGCGACCGGAATGGTACATCGGATGTGCCAATCGTTTCGTCATTGAGGCCGGAATGGCGCACCACGTGTGCCATTCTTACCCATTTGCCAGGCGGTTCCGACCAAAATGGCTCACCGGATATGCCAATCGCTTCGTCCTTGAAGCCAAGATGGCCCATCACGTGTGCCATTCTTACCCCTCTCCGAGAAGATCGCGACCAAAATGGTACACCCGATGTGCCAATCATCTAGTTCTTGAAGCCGGAATGGCGCACCACATGCGCCATCACTCTCCGTCTCCTAGGGGGGTGGCACACCATGGGCCAAACTCACTCTTCTCGGGTCTTAGGAACAGGCTGAGGCAAATCATGCTTCGTCAGCTTCGACGTTTAGCAGGTGATCCCCTGTCTCCTTGTCTCATCGGCTCTCCAACTACAAGGGTTGATGTCTCTCTCAAGTCTGAAGGAATTATCGTTAGAGAACGTCACCTTGTGGTCGTATCTTGCTCCAACCAAATTACACAACGAGCCGGTCAACCCGGGCTGCTTAGGAAACCTATGATGATTGCTGCATCGGACCCACCTAGCTGAGACAACAAGCCGGGCAATCTCCGGGCCATCCTGGCTACTTAGGGGAACCGGTACCCGGTGATGGTGCCACGGTACATCCACTCCAGAACCCGGGGCAACCCCGGCTACTTAGGGGAAGGACCTCCTTGGACTGTATGGACCAGCATCACTTTTCCTCCAGGTCGCTTACGGCGATCTTGTACAAGGCTTCAAAACCCATGTCGATCAGGCGGTTTTCGCTCTCAATGAACAACCGGTCTTTGCCGTGGTCGGCGATGGGGAGCTCCCCTTCGGCGTATAGGCGGTCTGTCCTGGGCCCGTTGTCCAGCACAAAGGCGGCACCGCAGCGAAGCCTCCGGTACAGTCCAAGGATAAACTGGGTGTCCGCCTCCATTTCAACGCACAGGATGCCGCCTTTCCTCATGACCAGGCGCTTGACCTTGTCATCAGGTGCGTAGAAGGCGTCAACTGTGGCTACCGGTCCTACCAGGGCATCGATGCCGCACTCATGGGCAGCGTCCACCAAAGCTTGTGTAACCCAAAAATCCGCTACCGCCGGGAAAGGCTTGGGAAGGTACTCATCAGCCGTACCTCCTCCTCTGTAAGCGGCAGTACCGATTACGATGTCGCCTACACCTGTGTGTTCGGCTACCCCTCCGGCAGAACCTATGCGTATGAAAGTATCAGCGCCCATATTGGCCAGTTCTTCTATGGCAATGGCTGCCTGCGGACCCCCCATCCCTGTTGAACAAACCGTCATGGGGATCCCTTTGTACGTCCCGGTATATACGTAATATCCCCGGGCATCGGCAACCAGCCGCATTCTGTCGAGCTTTTCCGCCATTTTGCGCCCGCGCGTATGGCTGCCGGGAATAAAGCAGTACCTTGCGATATCTTCATCCCTGGCCTTTATGTGATGTTGAGAGAACCCTTGAGCCATGATCGCACCTCCAACTCATTAGGATGACACGCCCACGACCAGATGGGAGGACGCAAGAGCCTGAACATAGGAACCATCCTCCAACTAGATAGCACGGTCCGCGCAGGACCAGGTGGGAGGCCGCAAAAGCCTGAACACACGAACCAGCCTCCAAATCGATGGAACGACCCACCGAAAGACCCACGCACGGCCAGGCTCAAACGCCTGCAAGCAGTTCCGGCTTCATGCTCGCGCCTTCCCCAGCGTATCCTATCTCCAGCAGATCAGCCAAGGTAGCGCCCAAATCTGCAAAGGCGCTCCTGGTGCCGAGAATGACACCCGGCCGTATAGGCCCGCCCGCAATGAGCAGGGGCACATATTCCCGGGAGTGGTCAGTGCTCGGGGTAGTGGGGTCACAGCCGTGGTCTGCGGTTACCACTAGGACGTCAGAAGACGTCAGCAAATCAAGCAAAGCAGGCACCTGGGAATCGAACTCCCGCAGGGCCGCGGCGTAGCCTTCCACGTTGTTCCGGTGGCCGTACAACATGTCAAAATCCACAAGGTTAGCAAGCACCAGGTGCCTCCTGCCAGCTCCGTTCACATCATCTCTACACTGCTGGCCTTTGTGCCTGTCACTCACATACGGACCGCTGTGCCTGTCGCTTACATACGGACCGCCGCTCAGCAGGTCACCGCTATGCCGCTTATCCCGCGTATGCCGCCTATCCCCCTGCAGGTGGCTGCTGTGCCGGTCATCCCGGTCTTGAGCCATGAGCATCTTCACCGCTTCAATGCCCTCCGTGTTGGACCCTGTGGGTATGGACCTGTGTATCCCTCTGCCGGCAAAGATATCATGTATCTTGCCCACTCCCGTGACGCATACCCCTGATGCAGAGGCGTAGTCGAGCAAGGTATCCCTTACCGGGGGCAACGAGAAGTCCTTTCTGTTTGCAGTCCGCTTGAAACTCCCCGGCCTGCCCACAAAGGGCCTGGCGATCACCCTGGCTACCAGGTCATCGCCCACGAGGATGCTCCTGGCTTCCCGGCACCACTCATACAGGGTATCCAGGGGCACCACTTCTTCGTGGCAAGCTATCTGGAACACGCTGTCAGCTGAGGTGTACACGATGGGATAGCCGGTCTTCATGTGCAGTTCGCCGAGTTCTTCAATGATTACAGTGCCCGAAACGGGTTTGTTACCCAAGATCTTCCGCCCTATAGCGCCTTCGAACCGGCTGACAATGTGGCCCGGAAACCCGTTGGGGTAGGTCCTGAAGGGTTTGTCCAGAATAACGCCGCAAAGCTCCCAATGGCCGGTCATGGTATCCTTGCCGGGAGACGCCATGGCCATCCTGCCGCACGCACCCAGGGGCGGCAGCGCAGGGACTCCGGGGATCTCCAGGAGCTTGCCCATGCCCAGTTTGGCCAAATTGGGGAGTTCAACCCCGCCCAAGGCTCTGGCCATATTGCCAAGAGTATTGGAGCCCTCATCGCCATACAGGTGGGCGTCGGGAAGGGCGCCAATACCCAGACTGTCAAGTACGATTACAAAGACTCTGTTGACACACATGTCTCCACCTATGGATACCGCTGGATGCCCCAGGTTGTCTGAAGGGACAATAAGGCGGTCATACGTGGATATTGCCCCACACCGCGCTTGTACAACCTATACAAGGGCCACGCTGCACATCACCAGGGGCTTCCTGCCCAGTTCGTTCTTGAAAAGCCGACGCACCACAACTGCCAGTTCTCCTTCTACGAATTCCTTGTCCTGCAGGGCTTCCCTGGGCAGGGTAGACAGGTATTCCTTGGTTATGTCGGTCACTTCCGAAACCACGGTTTCGTGATGCTTGTCGCCGATAAGCCCTGCGCTCTTTACTTCAGGCGGGAAAACCAGCTCACCTGTGTCTTTAGACAGGATGCATGACAGGAACACCGCGCCGGCCTCACCCAGGGATTGCCTTTCCCTCAGAATGGGGTGGCCTATGTCCCCCACTCCGTATCCGTCCACAAACACATCCCTGGTGTGAATGGTCCCGGTTATTTGCCCCCGGTCAGGGGTGAGCCTGAAGACGGTCCCGTTCTCACCCACCAGCACGTTTGACGGCGGGACGCCCGTGGCCACGGCCAGCTGGGCGTGGATCACAAGATGCCTGTACTCACCGTGAACCGGTATAAAGAACTTGGGCCTGGTCAGGTTGAGCATGAGCTTGAGCTCTTCCTGGCTCGCGTGGCCGGACACGTGCACCCCGGACTCAGGGGCATAGATCACTTCAGCCCCTTGCCTGAACAGGTTGTCCACAACCCTTGAAACGGTGGTCTCATTGCCGGGTACAGGGGAAGCCGCCATGACCACCACATCGCCTTCAACGATCTTGACGTGCCTGTGCTCGCCCACTGACATGCGTGCCAGGGCGGACAGCGGCTCTCCCTGGCTTCCGGTACTCAGGATCACAATCTTGGAATTGGGGTAGTTGGATATGTCCCGCACATCGATGAGGGTCCCCAGGGGAACCTTGAGGAAGCCCATATCCATGGCCACATCCACCACGTTTTCCATGCTGCGGCCGATCACGCATACCTTCCGCCCGTATTTGTACGCTGCGTCTATCACCTGCTGGATCCTGGGGACGTTAGAAGCAAAAGTGGTGACTATGATCCTGCCCCTTGCCCGGTAGAAAACCCGGGAAAGGTTTTCCCCTACCACTCTCTCTGACTGGCTGTACCCCGGCCTGTCAGCATGGGTGCTGTCGGACAGGAGGCACAGCACCCCCCGCTCGCCCACTTCAGCCAGCCTGTGGAAGTCGGGAGTTTCGCCGTCGACAGGGGTTTGATCGAATTTGAAGTCCCCTGTGTGCACAACGGTCCCGCAAGGAGTGTCTATGATAAGTGCGGTGCTGTCCGAAACCGAGTGGGTCATCCTCACAAACTCAATTTCAAGGGACCCCGCTTGCACAACATCCCTGGGAGCCACCACCCGGAAATCGAAGGGGCCTTCGAAGAGCTCATCCATCTTCCTCCTGGCAAGCCCCAGGGTAAGCTTGGTGCCATATACAGGCACGTTTACTTCCCGCAACACAAAGGGCAACGCACCCACATGATCTTCGTGCCCATGAGTCAGGAATATCCCCCGCACCCGATCCCTTCGTTCGACCAGGTACGATATGCCGGGGATCACAAAATCAACGCCGGGCATTTCGTCTTTGGGAAAAGCCAGACCGCAGTCGATGGCGATAATGTCAGGGCCCGATTCGAGCAGCATGAGGTTCTTGCCGATTTCGCCCAAGCCGCCTAGTGCCACCAATCGTATCTCTCTTGTCATATTACCTCACCAAGTGTTAGTATAGCCCGGATTGGACAGGAATGCCAGAAGGTGGTTGGAGTTTCGGGGCGGCATAGCTTGCCGCCCCGGGAGCCGCGGGGAGCCCTAGTGGGTTTCTACGTCTTTTGCGCCGTGCCGCCTGAAGATGTCTGCGGCTTCGTTGGTTTTTTCATCGTCAGTCCTTACCATGGCGACGATCTTGCCTTCCTTGACCCTTTGCTCGTATTTCTGGCCCACGTCCTCGGGAATGCCCCAATCGATCAATCCTCCCGCTATGCCGCCGGTAACTGCCCCGCTGAGAGCCGTTGCAATTGGGCCGGCGGCTACAACCGGGCCTATGCCGGGGATGGCAAGCGCTCCAACTCCCGCGAGCAGGCCCGCTACCCCGCCAATGGCGCTGCCTGCCGTAATCCCGCCTGAAATGTCCTGGCCTGCTTCCATGTCACCTCTCGACCGGGCACCCCCGCCGGCTGTGGATTTCCTGGCAACTATGCTGATCTCTTGCTTGTTGAATCCCCGTCTCTGTAGGTCATCCACGGCCTTTTCAGCTTGCCTGGTATTTTCAAATACTCCTAAGACGGTCTTGCCCATGTGGTACGTACACCTCCAGTGTTGGAACTCCGGATTAGTGTCCCCTCTGGCACGCCGTGCAATACAAAAGGTCACGAACGGGCATAAAATCCAAGATCGATAAATAAGTAGAAGGTAAGCAAAGAGTAGGCAAGCACACATGCAAGGAGGTCCGTGAGGAAGCGAACCATGGCTCATTCTATCCTGCTCACACTTGTTGTTTTCTTGCTGGTATACGCTTCAATGAACGCGCGGGTCAAGCAGATCACCCGGGCACGGAGCAGAGCGTATCAGGAGGTTTCATCTCCGCTTTCAGAAGCCATCAAGGATTTTGTGGCGGTTGCAGGCGGGGTGTATCTGGGCCTCATGGCGTTGTCTGAGTTCCTGAAGGTGCCTGTACCCATCGAAGCAGAGGTGTGGGGATTATCCTTCGACCCCATAGCCGTCGTCGCAGTCTTGCTGGCCATCGTGGCCCCGATGTTTCCTGCCAGACAGAGATACTGACAAAATGAAGAGCAGGCTCGAATCGCCTGCTAATCGCATCACCTGGAGTCATGCTTCTTCGCTTGTAATCTATACCATCTATTCAGCAGACTGTCCAGGCGCACACTGAGTGCTTCTGCGGCCCTTATCTTGTCGCAGTTATATTTGTCTCCTATCTGAGCATTTAACCGGCCGCGAAGCAGTTCAATCTCGTCAGACAGACGCTCTTCGCTTCCGATTATGTAGTCCCTCCCCCTACTCTCCTGTGTAGGTCCGGTGTTTCCGCTGATAGGCCCTAAAAGAACCTAACTGCCAACCATTATACCCTGGTTTTGTCGAACTGGGAAGAGCTGTTAGGGAGTTTTGTCGGAAAATTACAATACACACTGAAAGTGGTTTACACAAATTGCCAATTATCGCTAGCAGATTTGACTGGAGGACTTGCTTGCAGCTAACCCTCCTGCCCACCATCATACTGCATATTGCGCAGTGCTCTGACAGTAGCCAGGTTATCTGCATCGGCTGTAGGGGTGTCTGTAGGGGTCTCCATGATTCCGGGCATGTCCGGCCCAAAACCTGGGTAATTGATGATGGCCCTGAAGCCTTCCAAGCCGATACCACCTTGCCCGATATGTGCATGCCTATCCTTCCGTGAACCCAGTGGGTGTTTAGAGTCATTTAGGTGTATCACTTCAAGGGTGTCCAGGCCCACAAGCCGGTCGTAGGCGGGAAAAATCCGGTCCACGGCTTCAGGGTCCGACAGATCATAGCCCCGGCCAAAAGCGTGGCTGGTGTCAAAACATGTTCCCACCCTGTCACGTGGAAACATGTGAACCAGCTTGCCCAGCTCCTCAAAATGGGAGCCAAGTTCCCGGCCTTGGCCGGCCGTGTTTTCGAGGAGAAGCTTTACCGGCCCTGAGTATCGGCCCAGCACTTCGTTGATGCTGTCAATGACGCGGCGCAGAGCTTGGCTGCCGTCAGACTCGTCCCTGTCCCTGTGCCCGATATGGGTGACGACAAAGTCGGCTCCGAGTATCTCTGCCCGCGTCAAGTCCTCCGCCAGCACCTCAATGGAGTAAGAGCGCTTATCCTCGTCGGCTGACGCCAAGTTAAGGTAATAAGGTGCGTGGATCACGAGCGGCCCTATGTCGTGCTCTTGGAACAGCTGCTTCATCCTGGCCACATCGCGGGGGTCCAACGGCCGGGCCTTGCCTCCTCGGGGGCTGCGGGAGAAAATCTGCACCGTCTCGCAACCCAACTCAATAGCAGCCCTGGCCATTTTCTCCATCCCGCCTGATATCGACATATGAACCCCGAACCGCACTGTATGTCTGCTCCTTCTTAGGTGGCCTTACTACATCTGCTGTTTGCCCTGTTACTTGAACCTAGAGACTTATCTTCCGTCACTTAGGTCTCCTGAACTTATTCGGCCTGCCGCGTCCCCTTGAATCCCTGTCCCTGCCCTGACGTCTGTCAGGCGGGCTTATCCGCGTAGAAAGATTGATCCTTCCAAGATGGTCGATCTCTGACACCCTGACCAGGAGTTCGTCTCCCACTTCCAGCTCTCCGTTCGCGGGACCCAGGTCATTGGAACGAACCAATCCTTCCTTGCCGGGGAGCACTTCCACAAACACACCAAAAGGTGCCGTTCTGGTAACCTTGCCTGTGTATGTGGCGCCCACTTCCACATCCTTGGTAAGTCTCTCGATGATCTCCTTAGCTCGTAGCCCCGTCTCCTCATCAGGGGCAGCTATGAACACGCGGCCATCCTGCTCAATGTCGATCTTCACGCCCGTTTCGTTGGTAATCTTGTGGATGGTCTTTCCTCCGGGGCCTATCACGTCTCTTATCTTGTCAGGATCGATTTCCATCACAATGATCCTGGGAGCATAGGGCGACAGTTCTTCCCTGGGCTTGTCGATGGCTGCCAGCATCTTCTCCATGACAAACATACGGGCTTCCCTGGCCCTCTCAAGGGCCGACGCCAGGATCTCCCGAGTGACTCCGGAAATCTTGATGTCCATTTGAAGGGCGGTGACCCCGTCCTTGGTCCCTGCCACCTTGAAGTCCATGTCGCCCAAGGCATCTTCCATACCCTGAATATCAGTCAAGATGACTGCCTTGTCTTCCCCTTTGACCAGTCCCATGGCTATGCCCGCAACAGGCGCTTTGATGGGGACACCTGCGTCCATAAGGGATAACGTGCTCCCGCATACTGAGGCCATGGAAGATGAACCGTTCGATTCAAGCACCTCAGATACAACCCTGATAGTATACGGGAACTCCTCCTCGTCAGGTATTACCGGCAGGAGGGCCCTTTCCGCAAGGGCACCGTGGCCTATTTCCCGACGGCCGGGGCCTCTCATAGGCCTGGTTTCCCCCACTGAAAACGGCGGGAAGTTGTAGTGGTGGATGTACCGCTTGAACTCTTCCAGCCCTGTTGTGTCCAGTTCCTGGATGTCGCTGGCAGCCCCAAGGGTCGCCACGCTAAGCACCTGGGTCTGGCCCCTGGTGAACAGCCCTGAACCGTGGACACGGGGGATGACCGCCACTTCGCAGCTTACCGGCCTTATCTCCTCAGGCCGTCTCAAGTCGGGCCGTATCTCTTCGTTGAGTATCATGGCCCTTACTTTCCGTTTCAATATGTCGTGGAAGGCTTCTTCGATTTCCTCTTCCCTCTCAGGATACTCTTCGGCGATGGCATCGAACACGCTGTGGAGCACTTCTTCGATGGCCGCTTCCCGCTCAAGTTTGTCCTTGATCTTGATGGCGCCCCTGAGTTTGGGTGTAGCCAATCCGTCAACCCTGGCCACTATATCCTCCGCGGGAACAAAGAGGATGGGCTCCATCTTGGGTTTGCCGATCTCCCGGACGATCTGTTCCTGGAACGACACTATTTCCTTGATCACCTCATGCCCCTTCATGATGGCATCTACCATCAGGTGTTCCGGCACCTGGTCAGCCCCTGCTTCTACCATAAGGACTGCATCCTTGGTCCCCGCTACTATGAGGCTGAGCTTGCTCGCTTCCTGCTGCTCTACGTCAGGGTTTATCACGAACTCGCCGTCGACCAGGCCCACCTCTACGGCGCCTATGGGCCCGTTGAACGGGATGTCGCTCACCGACAAGGCTGCAGAAGCGCCTATCATGCCTGCCACCTCAGGGGAATAGGCATGGTCTATCGACAGGGGGATGATCACTATCTGCACTTCGTTCCGGAAACCCTTGGGGAAAAGCGGCCTTAGGGGACGATCGGTTACTCTGGCCTGAAGGATGGACTTATCAGGGGGCCTCCCCTCGCGGCGCCCCCAACTTCCGGGAATACGGCCTACTGCATACAGCCGTTCCTCAACATCTACGGTCAGAGGGAAAAAATTAACCCCTTCCCTCGGCTCCTTGGATGCCGTTGCAGTAACGAGAAGGGTGGTATCCCCAAATCTGACTACTACAGAACCATTGGCCTGTCGGGCATATTTACCGAATTCGAGTACGAAAGACTTGCCGTTTACAGGCAATGAATATCGTCGGTATTCCTCCAATAAGCACACTTCCTTTCAGCTTCCCGCTAACCCCTCAGACCAAGTTTCTCCACTATCGCCCTGTAACGCTCAGGAGACTCCTTCTGAAGGTAATTGAGGAGGGCACGGCGCTGGCCTACCATCTTCAAAAGGCCTCTCCGGCTGTGGTGATCCTTCTTGTGTACTTTCAGGTGCTCTGTCAGGTAAGCGATTCTTGCCGTCAATAGAGCAATCTGAACCTCAGGAGAACCTGTGTCATTTTCGTGGCGCTTGAACTCGTCGATAATAGCTTTCTTCGCGGTTGGATCGAAAGCTGTCATGTATTACACCTCCAAAGATATAGCTTACGCCTTGAACCCAGCACTGAGCCGGAGGTACACAGAGCCGAGTATCAAGGTATATCAATCAGCATTGAGAATTCTATCATACGCACTAATACGTGTAAACAAACCCCCGTCACGGCAGCCCGTGCCTCGCGGTGCCAGGGCTGCAAGGGCGGCTTGGATGTCTGCTTTCATCCGCTCTTCCTGGTGTTCTTCCAGGCGTTCCTTGGTTTCCAGGTGTTGCTTGCCTTCACATCTGCGCTCTTCCCTAATATGCTTCACGAAAAACAATTGCATACTTTGCAAAGCCCCCATATCCGGGATGCCCTGGGAACACGCCCATGCTCCGAACTCGGGTAGATGCACTTCAAGGCTAACGGTGCTTTCGCCGGTTTCCCTGCTGTCACTGCTTTTCCAGCAACCACGCGTAGTCGCGAGGCTTGCCACCCCCGGGTAAAGATCCCTGCACAGGGCGGCACCCTTGCAGCCGGCAGCATCCCTTGGCGCTCCGGCCCACGCCCTGGCCCATGCTGCGTACACGCCGGCCTTGGGCAAGAACTTGTCCGCCGGGAAATCTACCTTGCACGTAGGCATGCCTATCCGCCTGTACACATCAGTTCCTTCCGTCGCCGGGCCGTAGATGCAGTACGGCCTCCCCAAGAGGAGTGAAGCCCCTTCCACGTCGCCTTGGGACAGGAGCCGCCTTATCTTCGTGCTCGAAACCACTTCTCCCTCAATGGTATATGGCGGCACCACGCTCACCTCAAAGCCCATTTCATGTCCCAGCTCCCGGAGCACTTGGGGATTGCCCTGCCGCTTATGACCGAAAGTGAAGTTGAACCCGCACACAATGTGCTGGGCTCTTATCATCCTCCGAAGGTAGGTATGGGCGAAGTCCCTTGGGCTGAGTTGGGCCATCTCCCTGGTGAAAGGTATCGCCCAGAAATAGTCCAGTCCCAAATCTGCCAGCAGGGCCTGTTTCTCCTCAAGCGGGGTGAGCAAAGCGTCATAGTCATCGCCCGATTTCACAAGGCTCTTGGGATGAGGGTGAAAACCTACGGCCATGACAGGCAATCCCGTCCTGGACTTGACCTCCAGGGCGGTTTCAAACAACTGGATGTGGCCAAGATGCACCCCGTCAAACGCCCCGATGGCCGCTACCACAGGCTGTTCGCTTATATCCACTTCAGGTGTTTCTACGATTCTCAAATGCTATCACTCTTCCTGCATTATCCTTCTTCCTGGAACAGGGCTTTCCTGCAATCAGCGCTCTCTCGGGAGCAGCACTTTCTCATACTTGACTCTACATGAGTTGCCTTGGATGTTGCCCGCGCCCGGTACCGCAGACAGGACGCAGGCGACCTCGCTGCGTCCCGAACCGGCATCCCGATACATGGCAAAGCACACCCTGGGTTTGCCCTGTGCTGCGGCAGCTTGCCACAGCCACTCCTCTACCTTTCCAGGGTCTGTGAAATCCCAGGGTTTGAGCGGCCTGCCGTGAACCACTGAAGCAAGTGAGTCGCGCCTGAGCTCGAACAGGGGAAAGCCTGAAAGCACCGTAGCCGGATCTGACAATAGGCCCCCGGCAATCCTTGGGGCGTATTCCGATGTGGGCCGCGACGGGTGGGGTCGAGTACTTCTCTGCATGCGCCTCATGGCAGCCAAGGGCACAGCGTTCTTCAATGTGAAACCGCCAACCCTGGAGCGCAGCAGATATGACACAGCCGCGCCACACCCCAAATCCTTGCCCAGATCCCGGGCAAGGGCCCTCACGTATGTGCCCCGTCCCACTCTCAGACGGAAGATACCCCTTGGGGATGGGTCGGGCTTCCAGCTGAGCAGTTTGAACTCGTAAACCTCCACATCCCGTTCAGGCGCTTCAACCTCAACGCCTTTCCTGGCAAGTTCGTGCAACCTCCGCCCTTTGACATGTACCGCCGAGTATGCAGGCGGAACCTGCTTGATCTTCCCTGTGTATTTTGCCAGGAATCTGACTATGTCGGGGGGAGCCAAACCCTCACACGGGACCCTGGAGGTGATGCGGCCGTCTAAATCGCAGGTATCAGTGGTAATGCCGAAGGCAAACTCTGCAAGATATTCTTTATCCTCATCCAAGAGATATTCTGAAAGCCGTGTGTAGCGCCCCAGCACCATAGGCAGTACACCGACGGCCATAGGGTCCAGGGTTCCGAGATGCCCCACTCTCTTCTCGCCGAGGATCCGCCTTACCTGAAGCACCGCATCGTGGGATGTAATGCCTTCAGGTTTGAGTACATTCAGGAATCCGCCCATATGTCCAGGCCATCCAGAACTCCAAGTACCCGGGCCTTTACCTGCTCCAAGCTTCCTTGTACAACCGCCCCTGCCGCCCGGGAGTGGCCGCCGCCTCCCAGCAACCCGGCGATCTCGGATACGTCCACCTTTGACCTGGACCTCAAACTCAAATGCACAGCCGTTTGGTCCGGGCTCTCTTTGAAGCACAAGGCGACTTCCACCCCTGCAATGGAACGGGGGTAGTTGACTATTGAATCCGCATCTTCAAAGGACGCCCCTGCATCCTCCAGCATCGCCTTGGTCACGTCTATGGTGGCGAGTCTGCCGTTCTTGTACACTTCCAGCGCCTGCAAGGCGTTCTTAAGGAGCATCAAGGAAGAAAGGCTCCTTGTCTCGTAAAGCAGGTCAGCGACAAACGAAGGGTTAACCCCTTTGTCTATCAGTTCGGCGGCAACATGAAAGCACCGTGGCCCGGTATTTTGATACCTAAACCCTCCTGTATCGGTAACTATGGCTACGTAGAGGCAAGTTGCCATATCCTCATCGATCTCAACACCCATGGCCTTGAGGAGGAAGAACACCAGCTCGCCCGTGGCTGCGGCGTCTGGGTCCACCAGGCTTACGTGGCCGAACCCTGAATTGGAGATGTGATGATCGATGTTGATCCAGGTTTCCGAATGGGCGTACTCCAGGGCCTTGCCTGCCCTTTCAGGCCCGGTGCAATCCAGAAATACGGTAACGTCAGGATCCGCGTCTTCGGGCCCCAAACACGAAACCATGGTATAGAGATGCCTTCCCGGCAGGAAGTCATACATGGACGGATGGGGGTCCTGAGACAACAGCAATGCCTTCTTACCAAGGGATGAAAGAGCCAAAGCAAGGGCCAGGCCTGAACCGATGGAGTCGCCGTCAGGCTTCTCGTGTTCCAGGATAAGGACATCCTTGCTTCTTGCCAGAATATCCGTTATCCGCTCAAGTATGTCTCTGTGCGGAATCACTCTTCTTGATCAGACTCCTCTTGGGCAGACTCCTGTTCCTCAGGCCGCTGTTCCCCGGGCTCCCCCTCGGATCCCTTGATCTCAGAAAGGAGTTGCGATACCCGCATGCTGTGTTCTATACCCTCATCCAACACGAATTGAATGTCAGGTACATGTCTTATCCTGAGGGCCTTGCCTACCTCGGATCTTACAAGCCCCTGTGCGCTCCTAAGGCCCTCCATGGTCTTGGCCTTTTCTTCATCGGACCCCAGAACGCTGACACGGACCTTGGCAATGGACAGGTCCCTGTTGACCTCTACACTCACAACACTGGCAAAACCTATCCGCGGGTCTTTGAGACGCCGCAACATGAGTTCTGACACAAACTCACGGATGGATGCAGCGATTTTGTCCGGCCTCATTGCCACAAGCACCACCCCGCAATTCACGCAATGATGTCGATCTGGAAGTCAATAACCTGGCCATCGACGTTGTTCTCAATCCACGAAACGGCCCTCTCCAGAACCTCCCTGGCATGGGTGCCTTGGTTGCTGACAACTGCCATGCCCAACACCAACCTGCCCCAGATGTCATGTGAACCCACTTCCGCCACAGACAGGCCGAAGCTCCTTTGCAGCCTTGTGATAAGGCTTTTCACCACCCGCCTCTTCTCTTTCAGTGAAGTCATTCTGAAAAGCCTTATGTCAACCAAGCACTGCGCGACTACCATGATTCACACCGCCACCCGACTCCCGGGAGCTTAAGCAGGCTGCACTTCTTGGACCGTGTAGACTTCTATTATGTCTCCCGGCTTGATGTCCTGGTAACGCTCAAGCCCGATTCCGCATTCGTAACCCTGGGCGACCTCGGTCACATCATCTTTGAAACGCCTCAGTGAAGATATCCTGCCCTCATACACAATCCTACCGTCCCGCAGAAGCCTCGCGCTTGCCCCGCGGGTTACTCTGCCGCTGGTAACGTAACAACCTGCTACAATCCCGACGTTTGGGACCTTGAACGTGGCTCTGACCTCAACCCTTCCCAGCTCCACTTCCTCGAACTTGGGCTTGGTCAGGCCTTTGACCATCTCTTCAACGTCTTCCAGGAGTTCGTATATGATCCTGTGAGTCCTGATTTCCACCCCTTCAGCCTCCGCCACGCTTCTGGCATTGGCGTCAGGCCGCACGTTGAACCCCAGTATCTTGGCGTCAGATGCTTTGGCCAGCATCACATCTGACTCAATGACGGCTCCTACGCCTGAGTGGAGTACCTTTATCTCCACATCTTCCGACTTCATTTTGCCCAGCGCTCCAAGGATTGCTTCCAAGGACCCCTGGACGTCACTCTTTATGATGAGCTTCAGTTCGCGCTTTTCTTCCTCTTGCCTTCTCAGGAAGTCTTCAAGGCTCATTCGGCTGGTGGCAAGTTCCTGTTCCCGCCTGTGAATCTTACGCTGCTCAGTCACTTCCTTGGCGATTTTCTCATCAGGCACAACCAGGAACATGTCTCCCGCCTGGGGGAGTTCCTCCAGGCCGACCAACTCCACAGGTGTGGAAGGCCCTGCCTTCTGAACCTGCCTGCCACGCCCGTCAAACATGGCCCTGATCCTACCCCAGGTTGTATCGGTCACGACTATCTGGCCAACCTCAAGCATTCCCGACTTGATGATGGCTGTAGCCACAGGTCCCCTACCCTTGTCTATCTCAGATTCGATAATGTAGCCCCGGGCACTGCGGGTAGGATCAGCCTTCAGCTCCTGCATCTCAGCGACGAGTACGATCATTTCCAGGAGATCGTCTATCCCCTGCCTGGTCTTGGCAGACACCTCAACCACTACGGTGTCTCCTCCCCATTCTTCGGGAACCAGGCCGATCTCAACCAACTGTTGCTTCACCCTGTCAGGGTTAGCCGTAGGCTTATCTATCTTGTTAAGCGCCACGATTACCGGCACTTCTGCAGCCTTGGCGTGGTTGGCGGCTTCTATGGTCTGGGGCATAACCCCGTCATCGGCGGCAACCACAAGCACCGCCACGTCGGTGACCTTCGCTCCCCTGGCTCTCATTTGGGTAAATGCTTCGTGTCCAGGGGTGTCCAGGAAGATGATCTTGTTGCCCTGGTGGTTCACCACAGAAGCCCCTATATGCTGCGTTATCCCGCCGGCCTCACGGGCGGTTACGTTGGTGTTCCTTATGGCATCCAGCAACGATGTCTTACCGTGGTCCACATGCCCCATCACCGTGACTACCGGGGGTCTGGGTTCAACTTTTTCAGGGTCATCAGGGCGATCGAGTTCCAGTGCGATCCTCTCTTCAATGGTCTTCTCAGGCTCTTTCACAGTGACCACACAGCCGAGTTTCTCGGCAACCTTAACGGCCAAATCCATGGGCACGTTCTGATTGATGCTGATAAGGGCGCCCAGACTCATAAGCGTCCTGAGCACGTTTGCCACCGGCACACCTATCAGTGACGCCAATTCCCTCACAGGGGTATCCCCCTGGATAACCACGCGCCTGGCCCCTATTGCAGGCCTGGCCTGCTTCCGGCCTGGCGTTTCGGCGGGCCTGGCACCCTTGCCGGTTCCGCGCCGGGCACCTTTTCTGGCCTTGCGGCTCTCTTTCGCCTGGCCTGCCTTGGCTTCGGCCCGGGCTCGGGCTCGACCATCAGGCACTCTCCTTTCACGTGGCTGCTCTTCAGCCTGCCCCTTGCGGTCATCTCCGGCTCGCGCCTGCGCTTGCCTGGACCCTTCCCTTGCATCCCTTGCTCTTGCACCTCTTGCTTCCGCACCTGCAGCCGGAGTCGTTTCTTGTGCCTTGGGCTTTTGTGCTCGCGCCCCCGACGCTTGCATCTTGCGCCGAACATCCTGAGCTATCTTCTCGTCCAAAGCGGTCATGTGATTGCTTACCTGCATCCCCATTTGGTTCAGTTGAGCCATTAACAGCTTCGTATCTATGCCGAGTTCCCTTGCCAGCTCGTAAACACGGATGCGTCTTGCCATCCGCTCACCTCCTCATTCTCAACCCCTCTCAATTTCCTCCACAAAGCGCTTGAGTTGCGGGATCAAATGAGGGGGTGGTTCCACACCCAGTGCCTTTCCCAGACGCTTTGACTTGGCAAGCTGCTCCACACATTCACCCTTCGGGCAAACGTACGCGCCCCGGCCTGATTTCTTGCCTGTCGGGTCGACTTCAATCGCACCCTCCGGCGTCCGGACAATCCTGAGCAATTCCCGTTTGGGCCTTACTTCCCGGCACCCCAGACAGGTCCGCTGTGGCTGTCTCTTGGGCACGGCTGCCACCCCCCTGTTATTCCGGAATCATTTCTTACAAGCTATCTCTTACCGCTACATATCGCGATCAGACCTTATGTCGATTTTCCAACCTGTGAGTTTTGCCGCCAGCCGGGCGTTTTGCCCGTCGCGCCCGATGGCCAAGGAAAGCTGGTTGTCAGGAACCGTTACCCTTGCAAGCTTCTCAGCATGGTTGAGTTCTACATCTATTACCCTTGCTGGACTCAAAGCATTTGCAATGAAAACCTGAGGATCGTCGTCCCACTGGATGATGTCGATCCTCTCGCCCCGGAGTTCTTGAACAATCACCTGGACCCGGGAACCCCGTGGCCCGACACACGCTCCAAGGGCGTCAACCTCCGGAAGGTTGGCCGCTACGGCAACCTTTGACCGCGAACCCGCTTCCCTGGCCAGAGCCTTGATCTCCGCAATTCCGTCGCGGATCTCAGGCACTTCCAGCTCAAAAAGCCGTTTCAGCAAGCCGGGATGTGTCCTTGAAAGCAAGATCTGGGGACCCTTGGGAGTCCTCTTCACTTCGAGCACGTACGACTTTATCCTGCCGCGCTCGCGATAACGTTCGCCCCTGGGCTGTTCCTTGGGCAAGATAAAGCCTTCTGCCCTCCCCAGGTCGACAATGACAACACCCCGGTCAACCCGGATTACTTGGCCCGTTACAACATCCCCTTCACGTTCAGAGAACTCCTCGTAGACCATGTCCCGCTCAATATCCCTGAGTTTCTGCATAACTACCTGCTTAGCCGTTTGGGCGGCAATCCTGCCGAAGCCCTGAGCTTGGATTTCTTCTTCTACGATATCCCCTTCTTGGTACCTAGCGCTCTTCTTTTGAGCTTCGCTGAGCGAAATATCCCTACGGGGGTCCCTGACCTGGGACACGACTTCACGGCGGGAGAGGACCTTTATATTCCCAGTCTCCCGATCGAACTTGATCCTGACGTTCTCCGCCCTGCCGAAATGCTTACGGTAAGCAGACAAAAGGGCGGCTTCCATGGCTTCTATAAGGTCATCTTTTGAGATACCACGCTCTCTCTCGAGTTGATTGAGAGCACTAAGGATTTCCCCGTTAATTTCCTCCCGCCCCCCTTCTACCCGTTACAACGGTCTTTCTTTGTAAACCAGTTGGACTTTACTCACATTGCGCCTGGGCAGGGCCAACTCCCCATGTTCTCCTCTGATAACCACGGCTTGTTCGTCTCCGATTTGTCCCAATCCCACCAGGGTTCCCTCGAATGTACGTTTTCCGTCAACCGGTGCATATAGGTTCACCCTGCAGGCGCGGCCGCTGAAAACCTCATACTCCTTGTTTCTCTTCAGGGTCCTCTCCAACCCCGGGGAAGACACTTCCAAGTTGTAGCTGCCGGGTATGGGATCCAGTTCCTCGAGTACAGGATCCAGAGCCTTATCCACCGCCACGCAATCGTCCAGAGTAATCCCTTCAGGCTTGCAAATAGTCACGCGCAAGATCGGCCTTCCCATCTCTGACGTAAGCTCAACATCAAGCAATTCGTACCCCATGTCTTTGAGGAGGGGTTCAAAGGTCTCAAACAGCTTGTTCAACGCGTCCTTTTGGCCCACCGCAATCCCCCCGTCAGCATACAGCTATGAGTCCGCCGACACACACCCGTCAACATACAAAGAGTGGGTTTCGGCAAAAACCCACTCCGGCGAAATCTCCCCGTTGTTTGTAGCAACCCTGGCGATGTACTAATCCAGTATATCACAGTAATCGTGCCACTAGCAAATTATTCACAGCCCCAGGGTCATGGTTGTGCCCTGGATACCGGCTTAGACCACCGACGGTTCCACCCTCAAGTCTCCTCTTTCAAAACGGCCGAGATCCAGGCCGCTTATATCAATAGAAAGCTCCTTGCCCAATATCATCTCGGCTATTACCTGCCCGACTATAGGCGCCAGCATAAACCCATGGCCGCTAAAGCCAATCGCTTGGTAGTACCCGTCTATCCCCGGAACGGTACCCAGGATTGGGTGGGCATCGGGACTGACGGTGTACAAGCCCGACCACTGCCTCACCACCCGGACACCCTTGAGGGCGGGCACAACAGAGCACATTATGTCGCACATCTTCTTGAGGAACTGCCACGAATGGCCTATGTCGTAACCCTTGGGCTCGTTAGGGTCGCCGATTCCCATGATAATCGAACCGTGGGGGGTCTGCTGGCTGTAGAACCCGCGTGAGAACGACATCAGCATTGGATCGAACAAGCGTCCCACAGGTTCGGTCACAAGGATCTGATGCCGCTCTGTGTACACAGGGAGATCTATCCCTACCATGGAAGCTACCGGCGCCGCCCAGGGGCCGGCTGCATTTACAACCACAGGGGTGGATATGCTACCTTTAGATGTCCGAACCCCCTGGACCTTGCCGTTTGATTGTTCAATCCCGGCGACTTCAGTGAAGAAGTACACTTCTCCCCCCAGGCGTTCAAAGGCCTTGAGATAGGCGCGCGTGGTGTGAAACGGATTGGCATGGCCGTCTCTGGCGTTGAAGGTTGCGCCGCAAAGCCCGTGGATGTTTAGCGCAGGCACGATCTCCCGCGCTTCTTCAGAGGTCAGGGCAACGGCATTTACTCCCAAGCTCTGCTGTACTTTCAGATTTGCCTTGAATTGCTCCCATTCCTTTTCGGCGTATGCCAGCATCAAGTAGCCCTTTTGCACAAACTCGATGTCGTAATCGTATTCCAGTTCTTCTTGGAGGTTTTCAAATATATCGATTGCGGCTTTGCACATCCTGATATTGCCTTCAGCGCCCCATTGCTCCCTGACTCCGGCGCCGCAGCGCCCGGTTGAACCGCTGGCAAAGGTGTGTTTCTCACATACCACTACATTTTTGAGCCCCAATTTGGCCAGGTTATACGCAATCGCAGCCC
>JAAZEL010000092.1 GCA_012512325.1 Candidatus Fermentithermobacillaceae bacterium
AGCCTGACTACCCTACGAAACTACACTACTCTCAAACTCAGCTTTGACAGTTTTCATCTTCATCCTCGCCTGACTACCCTACGAAACTACACTACTCTCAAACTCAGCTGAGAGCTTGCCTTTGGCCTGGATCGCCTGACTACCCTACGAAACTACACTACTCTCAAACTTCAGAATCAAGGTCAGAGTAGGAAACCCCGCCAGCAATGCAGCGAATACTTGAACACTTGTATGCCTTACCATCAGATTTCACATAAGTCCTCATCTATTATGATCACATTCTCTGAACAAAGGCTGTAATCCCACTTTCCCCCTTCAATGCGCAATATGTTGAATTCTTCATACTCGGCAAACTGCTCTATACCCTTGATTTCAGGTTGAGAAAAAAACGACTGCAAGTTCACAAATATCAACAACCGTATATCTGCCATTATCTCAACGGCCCTTATGTAATCCATGATATTTTCAGCTAACGATTGCCCTTCTGTATCTACTTTCAAATTTACCGCTCTTAGCAAGGAATCCCAAGCAAAGTCTTCGTCAAAAGTCACCGCAAACTCGGATTCCGAAGTCAATTCCAACAAGAACGAAGATATTTCCGATCTTAGCTGTTGCCCTCGCACATAGTAGTTTTCACCTACCGCCAAACGACTGAAGTCGGAATAAATTCTATTCAGCAACCTCCTCTGATTTACGTCCAAGCAAAATGGGTCCAAGACTACTTCTACAGCATTCTTGAATGTTAGAATCTGCTGATCCTCAGACAGTACAAAATTGCCATCTTCACCCACCAGCTGGCACATCATTTCTGACACCAGTTTTCTCATGCAAACAGGGTTCTCTATAGCCAAGACAGGGACCCTGTATTCAGAAAAAACGATTGGCTCTGAAAAAATCGGGTGGGCCAGTTTCAAACAACCACCAACCTCTCATCGCTATCTATTACCTCAGTCGGGTACTCTCCGACTATGATCTCCATGTTTGCAAACTGTCTCTCTGTGATAACCAGGACTTGTACAAGGCCTTTCGGTGGTTTGCTCATCTTCAGACTTGTGGTAATTGCTTGGGCTGCTGTTGAATTCAATGCCAGTTTGCAGTATACAGACTCCTGCAACATCATGAATCCGCTCTTGATAAGATGCTTCCTAAACAGACGATAATTCCGCCTATCTTGCTCCGTAATCGTGGGAAGATCAAACAACACTATAACCCTCATGAACCTATAGCTCATAACGACATCGTTTTATCAGACTGAGATCATTCTCACTAAGTGCATCCAAAACACTTTTCACATAGATACTAAGTGCATTATTGAGAACATAGACCTTCCCATCGAGCTCTGTGTTTACATTGAGCAGGTTCACCAGCTCCATTTTCTCGTCACTCCCAAAGCTTGTGTGTCCCATTTGAACAACCTTATTATCAACAAGTGGCCTGAACGGCTCCATAAGATCAGAACTTAGATTGAACGGGTTGAACATGTTGCTGTGGCCTATACCCAACTGTGTTATGTACCCGTTTGCGACTATGTCTCGGTTGAACGCTGACAGAAGGATCGAGTATCCGTAGTTTAGAGCTGCGTTCACACAGTCATCTGAACCTCGAGAAAAATCTGAGCCGAATAGAGCTCTAAAATAGACTCTTGCCGCATGTCCTTCACGGTTTGTGACATCATTGAGTTCTACAGCATCCAAGTACTTCTCAAGCAACTGCGCTTCCGATAACCCGTGTCTCAACAACACTTCCCTTTGCTGTCTGATCTTTTCTCTCACAATTTCAGTCCAAACCAAAGCCTTAGTCTCGTCCGTCCAGTTGATTTGTCGCCTAATCTTCTCGGTAGTATCGTGGCTACCATAATAGCCTACCAGTTCTGCCGAAGGATTCCGCTTTTCGTCACAAAAAACCACTTTCACCTTGCGCTTCATGAGTTCCACCAATAAACTCGCTGTGAGGGAAACAGCAGTAGATTCAATGATCAATACCGACATTTCGCCAAGGTATATCTTCTGAAACCCTTCGTTACGACGCACAACCATAAAGTTATTCTTGAGATCCAGTTTTGCCCGCTTTGATATAACAACAGTACGCCAACTCATATCCTCAACAAATCAACCTCCTGCGCAAAGACCCCGGTAGGAGACTGGTGGATCAGCTTAAACTCACTGTAATTGGATATGTTCTTAGAAATCGTAATCTTTCCTGAATTTGGTCTGCCACCAATCAAACTCAAGTCCCCTGCAGTAGGATAGCCACACCAAAATAGCCGCAGCACCTGCCCTATCACATAACACTGATCCTCCAAAGATAGTATCGCGAATGCATTCCTTCCATCCTTCAGAAGCTCGATCTGTGGATTGGGTCGGTGTCTGTAGAGAGCATTTTCATGCTTGTCTATAAATAGATCATACAGTTCCAAATTCTCTTCCAGAGTAATTCCGTCAAACTCGGATACCGTGGCCTTCCTGTTCTCTCGTTTCCGATTATTGAAATTGACAATCTTCTTGAGGTATCGCATATAGCGGTCATCTATCAACAGTTGATTGGCTCCACGAACGATCAGTGAATCACCGGTACGCCCTCTTAAATGCATGAAAAAGCCGTCAACCTTGATAAGCGAGTCAACCTTAACCTTGGGAACCAATACCTCAAATTCAATGAGCCCCAATATTTCCTTACAGTAGCGGCTTATCAAGTCATGCTCGTTCTTATCGGTGATCTGATTTACCAAATATACAGGTACGTGCTCCAGGCTTCTCACTCTTTTTCTGCCTTTCCTGTGCTCCACCAACATGAAGTAAGAACCTGATACGCTGCCGTATCCTCCATACTTGCTTATGTCCGATCTCTTGGAGTTCTGCTTTATGGGAAATTGGCCTTTCCCTTTCCTGAGGGGGTTTTGATCAAATAGTTGACCTTTCTTGGAGTACGCATAACGGGTGAATTGTATGTTGTTGTTGCTCAGTGATTTCTTAACTTGGGTTATTGATTTGTTTCCATCTGCTATCCACGCACAGATTTCGCCGCGTTTCACGTTGTTCTCGAACAGCTTATACATGTTGTAAGATCGGTTATCTGCACGCTGCTTGATAAAATTCCAAGGGTCACTTGTAAACTTGGTATGGTACACGTTACCAACCACTATGTTGAGATAAGCGTCATGAGCATGGTGATAATCGTTGGCTTCTCGGACCTTTACAATACCGAACTTCTGCCTGAAATCCGAAACATTGCGCGCTTTCACATAGACTATTTCAGTATTCGGAAGCAAGCGCTTTAGGACATCTGCAGTGGCCTTAGTAGCTTGTCCCGTCTCAACAATCTGTCGTGCGATAAAGTCACCGAGTTCCTTATCATCAAAAGGCGTGGTTCGTGTTAGCCGCTCATACTTCAATGCACCAATCAGATTCTTGTCGCGCAGCGTTTTCCAAAATCCCCGCTGCTTTGCCTGGATGCTCGGGCTCAACGGATAATTATCTCCCTTTGCTCTGTTGGCTTCGGCTGTAACCAAAACCCTGTTTTCGATGCTGTCATCCTTGACACGAGATCTGGGGAATATGTGATCAATGTCGTAGGTTCTAGAGTAAAGATCGTTCAGTCTTATTCTTTCTCCGGTGTACATGCAACGCCCCAGTTGTGTGAAATACAGGTACAATCTATCGCTTCTGAAATCAGCTTCGGCCCGCTCGCATATCTCATTGTACAGATCACGTTCTTCGTCCCTGCAAGTCTGGTATAGCGCCATCAAGGCATCTTTTCTTGATTCTTTGCGGATAGGTCTATCTTCTTTACCGCGCGTCATTTCTATGAAAACCTTCTTAGGCTCGCGACCCATTATCTTCTTGATCTCATCCACTATGGTCAGTGTCTGCCAAAGCATCCTCTTAACCGGAGGCGACACATACAGATCATCAACAACCTCATAGCTGAGTTTTTCGATTACTTGTTTGCCGCCATTGAACTCATCAATCTTCTTGGAATAGCCAAATCTCGTACTCAGGAGTTCCATTAGGTTGTTGTTAGTATTCCACATAGCACTTAGGATGCTCTGAGGCTCATTTCCATCAACTGTGCAACACAATTCTGTTAAGAAGGTCTTGGAGAGCCTTCCCCACTGTGCATATTTCAGACCCAGTATGGTTCGCATTTGTTCTTCACTAAGCTGACCACCGTATTCTTGACTTATCTTATTGCGAAGGAGTCCCTTGTCTTCTCCATAAAGAAGGATCCACAGAATCAAGTCTTCCACCATATCTTGCACTTGGGGCTCATCAATGGACTCACCAAACACCCTCTTGAAGTCCAAGTACGACGAAAGCGAAGACCTAAAATCCGTGTCAATACCGGAGATCAAATCTGTGCGTTCGATTTCACCTTCTGCCAACAAGTAGTCTCTCAGTCTCTTACCTGTAACTGTCTTGTATCTCTTGAACAGGTTATTGTAGATTTTTTGCTTAAGGTCCACAGATATGGGCTCACCATTTATACGTAAGTTGTTAAGTTCGTTGAGGACCATATACTTGCTATACAATAATGAAGCTTTAGGTAGTACATCCTCCCCTATTAGGTAAGTACACTTATTTGTGCGAGTACGAATAAATGCTTCAGCGGTCTTTTCCAGATCAATCATTTCTTCAAAATTCCAAGGCGTCACAGGGCCTGGTGGTGTAGGGGATTTCTTGACTACCCAACATACGTCGTAGTCTTTCTCCGTGTTTCTGTGCGCATCATTTATGGGACCCACATAATAGGGGATCCTGAAGGTGTGGAGCATCTTGATCTTATCTACCGGTGTAAGACCTCTAGAATCCTTCTCATTTAGAAACGGGTAGTGTCTGGAGGCATTTTCTAAGATTCTCTCCAACTCATAGTGCCTCAGTTGATAAGGTATGATGCTGTTCCTGTATTCCACTTGCTTGGGTAGTAGAGTGCCATCCTGTATCTTTTTTACTACTCTCTGATAAGCTTTATCTTCCTTATAAGCATTGAACCTCGGTTCACCCTCTTTTGGTTCGTCGACAATGCTTCTGAGGAACCGGCAGAAATCGTCTTGAGTTGGCCTGGACTGAACTACGCGCTTTCGATTACCCATCTTGTTTAGTCCAACATAAGCACAGTAGTTGTCCTTGACGTTTGAATCCCGGAAGACCTTATTGTAATCATCCTGACCATAGTAGGTTCTTATCACATATTTCAGATCGGATAGATCTCTTCGGTGCTCTTCATAGATGTTTACTTTCGCAGAAGCCAGATATCTCTTGTCAGCATCGGCTTTGGAAAGCAGATCTTCAAGCAAGGCCCAGTCGTAAATCGCTTTCAACATGTCAACAAGAACCATTTTATCATTGAGGATATCTTCGATCTGCGAACGATTGTCCTCGAACGTTCCCTTGGCAAACGAAATCGAATTACATTCAACATCCTCGGAGACTTCGCCAGGAAAAACATCGCTTAGTCTCGCTGTACCGCCTGCCAGCAATGAAACTATAGCCTTTTTTTGTTTGGTATCAGCGCCTAGTACCCGGTTCAAAGCAGTCTGTCTTGCCCTGACCTTCTTGTCCTTATCTCGTAGCATGTTTTCCACCGCCACAGGATCGCATTGTATTTGCCAATCAACCTCGCTTTCAGCTTGTAACACAAACTGTCTAAACACTTCATCAAACGAAGGCACAGTCCTGATATCCTGGCCTTCAAACAGAAAGTGCCCGCGATACTTGATTATGTGATGTACCGCCAAGTAGATAAGGCGTATATCGAACTTCTCGTCCGGACGTTCTATGATGGCACTGATCAAATGGTGTATTGTCGGATATTTCCTATGATAATCTCGGTCAGTAAACTCTGAGTCAGAAAACAGGGCATACGGTTGATTAGACTCTTTGTCTTCAGGATATAGATTGCTCTCTTGCATGCGATGATAGAATCCCGGATCAACTTTGCAGATCTCTTCTGCAAAAATCTCCTGCAACAGTCTTATCCTTTTCTTCCGTCTCTTATATCTCCTACGTGTTGACCTAAATGTCCGCCTGGCTTGTGCGGTCTCTGCAGCATCAAAGAGACGTACTCCCCACAAACTTTTCCCGTTAAGTTTTGGCACCACGTAATCTAGGTCTGTAACTGCCCAGCCAATCGAATCGGTACCTATATCTAGGCCAAGGTAGTACTCACCGAATTCTTTCTTCATACTTGACAACCTCCGTCGTAATGATTACCATATCTATGAAACTACACTATCGAGTTCAAATAACAATTTATTGACATCGTCGCTTTGCGACTCCACATGAGTGGGTTAAGAGACGTGGGTCCTTAATGGAATCGCACGTCTCTTTCATTTGACATCAACTTACACACATCAAATACTTAGGACGACATCCACGCGCGGCATAAGAAATAGTCTACCTACTGTTACTTTACTCCAGATGCTCCGACACAGAGCGTCGGAAACGAATGTTTGCACCAAGAGCTGCAGTTCACCTTGTTAGGTGTGGAACCGCATATCCATGTCATGGGGATTTACCACATACTGATTTCATCTCAAACGCATCAAGAATACTCAACATTCAACTGAGGCATTATTCACCAGTATAGAAGCAATCTCCTGCCATTTAGCTCGCAACATACCTCCTATGCACGATACTATAGTAGCGGATATATAGATGAGGCTTCACTCGTCTCTGTATCCACGCCTCATCGAAAACTTCATCTAAACCAAAGGAGAGCAAGAAAGCGGGGTGTTATTTGTGGGTAGGGTCCTACTTACCGGGTTTGAACCCTTTGGCGGTGAGACAGTTAACCCTGCCTCACGGGCTGTATCACGTCTTGCAGGCAAGTCCATGGACGGATATGAAGTCGTTACAAAGGTGATTCCAACTGTATTCGGAAAGTCGGCACAGGCAGTGCAGCAGGCGATACGCGAGTTTGAGCCCAGCGTCGTCATAAGCGTAGGGCAGGCAGGTAGCACCCATTCCATACGCGTGGAACGTGTTGCTGTGAATCTCGACGACGCGAGTATACCCGACAATGAAGGCAACCAGCCAAGGGACGCTGCGATAGCTGCAGGCGGGCCCGTTGCTTACTGGTCCACCCTTCCGGTGCGCCCTATTGTCGAAGCGCTCACTGGCAGCATGATACCGGCATACATTTCCTATACCGCCGGCACCTACGTATGCAATCACGTCTTCTACGCAACAAGCCATTTCGTGGCTGTTAACCGGCTGCCGGTCAAAGTCGGGTTTATTCACGTACCGTATCTTCCTGAGCAGGTAGTTCGCAAGCCCCATGTACCGAGCATGTCAGAAGAAATGATCGTGGGAGCCCTTGAAATAGCGGTAGCCGTGGCTGTTTCACCAAAGATGCATGGAAACAGCCAATTATGAGCGCGCTTAAGGTTCTTACAAAGGCAAACCAGCTGGGCAAGCGCACAACCGGGTCACAACCGAAGGAACAAGCTGAACCGGACCCTTGAACCTGTGCAAGTTTTCAGCAAGTGGTTCAAGTGGTCAGCAAGAGGACAAGCTGGAACCGGGTATATCTTTGCAGCGTCAAATTATCCAACACTACCGCAAAAGGAGACATAATATGCGCAAAACACTGATACTGTTGATCCTTGCAGCGATGTTGATAGTGCCTTTCGGCACGCCAGTTGAAGCAGAAAACACCGGGAACAACAATACCAGGCTTTTCGAGTTCAAACTCGGCAACGAAGTATTGTACAGCCGCTACCACCACCTCATAGAAGGTAAGCGCGTAGGGCTCATTACGAATCAGAGCGGAGTCAACAGCCAGGGGCAGAGCACCATAGACGTGCTGGCAAACGACCCTGTAGTCGACCTGGTTGCACTGTTTGGCCCTGAACACGGAATAGATGGCAAGGCTGCAGCGGGAGCATACGTTGAGTCGTACGAACACCCCACCCTTGGCATTCCCGTTTACAGCTTGTACGGTCCCACAAGAAAGCCTACAGCAAACATGCTCGAAGACCTGGATGTGCTAATCTACGACATCCAAGACGTAGGTTCCCGTACCTATACCTATATTTCCACACTGAGATTGGCCATGGAGGCGGCCAAGGAATGCGGTAAGACTGTCATAGTATTGGACAGGCCCAATCCGGTGGGATGCGAGATAGCTGAAGCGCCGGTGCTTGAAGATCGTTTCGAGAGTTTTGTAGGAATCGACAACCTCCCCATGGCCCATGGAATGACAGTTGGCGAACTGGCACGGTTTTTCAACCGGGAGATAGGCGTGGACCTAAAAGTGGTACCCATGGAAGGCTACACCCGTGACATGATATTCCAGGATACAGGGCTTAAGTGGGTGCAGACTTCCCCCAACATACCTGACATTCAATCAGTGTTTGGATACATGGCTACAGGGCTTGGCGAGGGCACCGGCATCCGCCAGGCGGACAAGTTCAAATGGATTGGCGGATCGGGCATCGATTCAGAGCGTTTCGCCCGATTGCTCAATCGCGC
>JAAZEL010000041.1 GCA_012512325.1 Candidatus Fermentithermobacillaceae bacterium
AAGTAATAGTCAATGAAAACTTATGGGGAGGCTGTATCGATGAGGACAAGAGTAGCTCTGATAGCCATAGCTGTCATAATGAGTCTTCTAGCCGGATGTACACCAGAACAAGAACCTGAAGTGCAAGTTCCAAAGGAGTTGTATCTCCCTTCACTAAGAGCCGCTGCCACTGCCAATATCCACTTGGGAGGCCTGGACGCGGACGCAGAAATAACCAATCTGATTACAGGAACTCTATATACTTGGATGCCTTTGCCTGACAGATCAGGAACAGCTCTTGTGCCTGAACTGGCTGGCGGTGAGCCCATTGATGTATCGGGAGACGGCACAGTATGGCACGTTAAAATACGTGAAGATGCCAAATGGGAAAACGGGGAACCGATCACTGCAGATTCATTCATCTACAGTTGGAAGATGATGCTCGATCCCAAACTGGTAAACTCCCAGGCCAGCAACTTCGCTAGGTACTTCATCGAAATAGAGAATGCCTTGGCCTACGCTGTTCAGGAATCCACTGAACCAAAGGTTGAAGTTGCCTGGGAAGATGTCGGTATCAAGAAGATTGACGATCATACCATCGAACTCACCTTGGCCGGAGCCTATTCAGTTGAGGAAGTAATGAGGCACTTCGCAGCTGACCGCTCAGGTCTGGTATATGAGCCCATCTACGAGGCGGAAATGAATGCCGATCGCACAGCAACTTTGTACGGTACCTCTAAGGAAACGGTTCTGTCCTCAGGGCCGTTCATTCTTGTAGAGTGGGTCAAAGGTGCTGAACGTGTGTTTGAGGAGAATCCATACTACGTGCATGCCGATAGGATCAAATTGGACAAGATAGTCTACCGCGTAGTAGAGGATCCCGGTACCCGCGTTCAGATGTTTGAAACGGTGAACTGGACTACGTGGATCTTGTTGGCGAGTACATCACCCAATATGCTGATGATCCCAGGGTGATTTATGGTGCCTCAAGAGCTATCAGACAGTTGGAGATCAACTCTTCATACCCCGACCAGCCCATATTCGACAACATCAACTTCAGAAAAGCCATCTACTATGCGATAGACCGGGAAACCATTGCTGAACTTGCGAATGCTCAGCCTATGCCGGGCATAGTTCCCTACACCAGCGCCGCATACTCTGACGGGACTTTGTTCAGGACGGTAGCGGAACAGGCCGGATATCTCCCCGAAAACTACGGATACGACCCAGAACCTGCTCTGGAGTACTTCAACAAGGCCTTGGAAGAGGAAGGCCTCGACAAGGTTAGCGTTGTCCTCAATTACACTACGACCTTGCAAGATCACATCATAATAGCCGAGTTTATCCAGCAGTCATTGCCTGAGATTTTCGGCGAAGACAGATTTGAAATGGAAATCCGCGGACTGCCCAGCGCGCAGAATATCGATAACTTGAAAGCCAGCCCCACTAATCCAAGGGCTTACCAAATGGCACTTGCCCAATGGGGTTTATCCGCAGCAGATTTCGCCCCCAACAAAGTGTTCGAGGTGTACACCAGCGATTACCCAAGGCGCAATGGACCCTATAAGAGCACCAGATTGGATGAGCTCTACGCAGAGTCAATTCGCGATGAAGTGCGTAGAGATGAAAAGAGAGTTGTAGAACTGGCCTTGGAAATGGAGAAGGTGTTTATTGAGGAAGTTATCAACGTTCCCATAATCACGTCTAGCACAGGATTGGGCATGGCAGGAGACCGGCTGATCCTGGCTGTGGATCAATGGAGTCCTGGAGGTGGCTGGTGCTGGAAGTTCGCCGACATCGACGTGACTAAGTAGGGTGACGGTTTGAGTTTCGCTTGATCAACTGTGCTTACAGTGCCCTGAGGCTTGCAGCCCAGGGCACTGTGAGCACAAAACAGCACTAGGGAGAGGGTTGTTTTGACTAGATATATCCTCAGCAGGCTTGTGGCGATGTGTATCACCTTGTTCATCATCCTTACCATTGCCTTCATGGTGGTGCGGCTCATGCCGGGCAGTGTATACGATAACCCTGAGTATTCGATTGAGATCATCCAAGCGCTTGAAGCTAAAGCCCAGTTGGACAAGCCATGGATTATCCAGTATTTCCACTTCCTAAAGGGGGCTCTTAGAGGAGACTGGGGAGTTTCGGTTAAGATCGCGCCCTGCGTTCCTGTGTTTGACGTGATCAAACAACGGATTCCCATCACCATACTCCTGAACATTATCTCACTGGTGATTTCCTTGCCCATTGGTATCTTGGCCGGTACCGTTGCTGCTATGAACAGATCTCGAATGCCGGATCACATTATCTCATTCCTGGTAGTTAATTTTATCTCGGTACCTTCCTTTGTGTTTGCTACCTTGATGCAGTACTTCCTGGCGTTTAAGGCAGGGTGGTTTCCCATCGTCTACAGTGCCACTGCTGCTGGGACCGCCAAGTACCGTTCAATGATGCTTCCGATGTTAGCTCTGTCTTTCGGACCCATTGCTACCGTTACCCGGTACCTGCGCGGGGAACTCATCGAGAACTTGAGTTCTGAATATATGCTGCTGGCCAGGACAAAAGGACTCACAAAATACCAAGCTGCGTTTCGGCACGCCTTTAGGAACTCATGCGTTCCTCTGGCCAACATAATTATCCCGATGTTTACCGGCATTCTCGGTGGCTCTCTGGTAGTAGAGCGTATTTTTGCAATTCCCGGGGTCGGGGGATTGATGGTTGAGTCGGTCAGTACCAGCGATCATTTCCTAACTGTAGCTGTCTTGTTGTTCTACTCGGTTATTTCTCTGTTCACCATCCTGTTAGTAGATATTTCCTACGGCATAATCGATCCACGTATACGGCTAGGGGGGAATGAATGACCATGGACACACCTAATCATATACCTGACATCCCACAGGAGAAGTTCAAATTTGTTCAACTCGACCAGGAAATCGTGGATTCCGCCTTCGAGACAGAGCCCATCGGCTACTTCAAAGACGCGCTGATAAGACTTAGAAAGAACAAGGCTTCCGTTGTGGCTTTCTATATCATATTGGTCATTTCTTCCCTGGCCATCTTCGGACAAGACTTCAACCCATATACGTTCAGGCAGCAGAACCCTGAGAGGACCAATATGCCTCCCAGGGTACCCGGCCTTGAAAAACTCGGCATAATGGACGGAACCACGATACTTCGCAATCGCAGATTGGATAGCGTCAAAGACCCGAATCAGTTCCCTGAAGGCTCGGTAATCCGCGTGTTTAACCAGCGCACCGTCAGGGGTGTCGAAATGGTAGACGTAAAGGTCGACTACTACAAACTGGTTGGCGCTGAGGATGAGTACTACTGGTTGGGAACTGATTACCTGGGGCGGGACCTTTGGACCAGGCTGTGTAGGGGTACCAGGGTATCTTTGATAATTGCCCTGGTTTCAGTGGTGACCAACATATTCATCGGTATTGTGTATGGGGCCATAGCCGGGTATTACGGCGGGAAAACCGATATGTACATGATGAGGGTATGTGAAATCATCAACGCCTTCCCTCAAATCGTGGTAGTTACCATGTTCATACTGTTTTTTGGTACAGGCATGTTTTCCATCATCATGGCATTGGTCATCCGCGGATGGATCCCCACAGCTCGCTTGATAAGGGCCCAATTCTTGAGGTTCAAGAACCGGGAATACGTGCTCGCTGCACGCACCTTGGGGGTTGGCGACCTTGCCATAATCTTTAGGCACATTCTTCCAAACTCAATAGGTCCGATCATAACCCGGGCGATGATCACCATTCCGGGTGCGATATTCTCCGAGTCTTTCCTAGCGTTTGTGGGATTGGGCCTGAAAGCACCTGAGCCTTCCATCGGGATACTGCTATCCCAAGGGCAAAAAGTATTGCTGCAGCATCCTTATCAAGCTTTTGCTCCTTCGCTCATGATTTCGGTCCTAATGATCGCGTTTAACTTGTTCGCCAACGGGTTACGTGACGCCTTCGACCCAACGTTGCGAGGCCAGGAATAAGGAGGGGGGATCCTGTGAAGACCGGTGAAAGCATTCTAACAGTTGACAATCTGAGCGTTTCATTTCGCACATATTCCGGCATTGTCAAGGCAGTGAGAGGTGTTAGCTTCGAACTGAACAAGGGCGAGACTATCTGTATAGTAGGCGAATCCGGCTCAGGGAAGTCAGTCACGGTAAAAACCATAATGGGGATTCTGCCTCCTAGTGCCGTCATTGAATCCGGTACAATCAACTACAAGGGCATGGACCTCACGAAACTCACAGAAGAAGAGTATGCGCGGATTCGCGGCAAGGAAATAGGTCTGATTTTTCAAGACCCTCTTTCATCGCTCAACCCTCTCATGAAGATCGGCAGGCAGATCACGGAAGCTCTGCTCATAGACAAGGAAATGTCGAAAAGGGAAGCTCGTGAGGCGGCAATTGAACTTCTTGGAGCAGTGGGTATCAGAGATCCCGAGCAACGGTTTGAGCAATATCCGTTCCAGTTTTCGGGAGGGATGAGGCAGCGAGTGGTGATTGCCATAGCACTGGCCAGGAATCCGGAGGTCTTGATCTGTGACGAGCCTACTACAGCATTGGACGTCACAGTGCAGGCCAGGATTCTGAATCTAATCAATGAGCTCAAACAGAAACGTCAGCTCAGCATAATCTTTATTACTCACGATCTGGGTGTTGTAGCCCATATGGCAGATCGGGTCTACGTGATGTATGCGGGAAAGATCGTTGAGTACGGAACTGCTGAAGATATCTTCCTTGAGCCGGCACATCCGTACGCCAGGGCATTGCTTGCCTCAGTGCCTGACATGGAAACTGAGGGGAGATTAGCATCCATTCCTGGGGCTCCCCCTAACATGTTGCATCCGCCGACAGGAGACGGATTTGCTCCGCGCAACAAGTATGCAATGCAAATCGATTTTGAAGAGGAGCCACCGATGTTCAGGATCAGCGACACCCATTATGCGGCTACCTGGTCGCTTCACCCCTCGGCACCAGAAATTCCAATGCCAGATGTTCTACGGGAACGGATCAGACGAATGAAAGAGGGTGGTGCAAATAGATAGCAGACAGCCGATCTTAGAAGTTGAAAACCTGAGGGTAGTTTTCGCCTCCGGGAGAGGCCGCAAACGCATACAGGTCAACGCGGTGGATGGTGTCTCCTTTGAGATTTACCAGGGAGAAACCTTCGGGTTGGTAGGTGAATCGGGGTGCGGTAAGACCACTCTCGGGCGGACCATTGTCCGGCTCTATAGCCCGACGTCAGGCACTATCCGGTTTAGGGGCAGAGATGTATCAGGCCCCATGACCAAGGAGCTCAGGCAGTATATTACCGACAACATGGCGATGATCTTTCAAGACCCTGTGGAATCCCTCAACCCGCGCATGACAGTGCAGGAGATAATAGAGGAAGGGCTGAAGGTCAGGGGGATCAAGGATCCCGAAGTCAGGCAGGAGATGGTGTTCGATATCCTGTCCAAAGTTGGCTTAACCAGGGAGCACGCTAGCCGCTTCCCCCACGAGTTTTCAGGCGGCCAAAGGCAGCGCATCGGCATTGCGCGGGCTCTGATAGTCAAACCTTCGTTCGTAATAGCGGACGAACCTGTTTCTGCCCTTGATGTGTCCGTTCAAGCCCAGATCATAAACCTCATGAACGATCTCAAATCCACCTTGGGATTGACTATCATGTTCATTGCCCATGACCTGTCCGTGGTGAAGTACTTCTCAGACCGCGTGGGTGTCATGTATTACGGCAAACTTGTGGAATTGGCTGATAGCGGCGAGCTTTACAGGAACCCGTTACATCCATACACCAGGTCTCTGTTGTCGGCCATTCCTCAGCCTAATCCTCTGACGGAAAGACATCGTGAGACCATTTCTTACGACCCGGCAACCGCACATGATTACAGCGCCGAAAAGCCGAGTCTGCGCGAAGTGTGCCCAGGCCATTTCGTGTATTGTTCGGAAAGCGAGTTTGAGCGGTACTTTGACCGGCAACAAACCCGGGCGTCAATGGCTTAGAAGGTCTTACACAGTGAGCAACACAGAAGAAGTGAATACGGGAGTGGAGGAACCATAATGGGAGGTACGCAGAAGCTGATCCGTCCTGAAGTGGTGGGAGAGTCAGGCATGGTGTCGGCCGCCCATCCTTTGGCAGCAAAGACTGGATATGAGGTGTTGCAGAACGGCGGAAACGCCATTGATGCCGCAGTTGCTGCTGCTTTTGCCATCGGTGTGGTTGAACCTTTCGCTTCGGGGCTGGGTGGAGGCGGGTACGCTGTTATTCACATTGCCGATACGGGGGAAACAGTGTTCGTGGATTACCAGTCTATGGCCCCTGGGTTATCAACCGGTGACATGTTTGTTGAGTGCCCGTCAGATAAATCGGCGGGATATAGGTCCATCCTGGTGCCGGGCTACCTGGCCGGCTTAACGGCTATCCTCGGCAAGTACGGAACCCTCGACCTTGAAACTGTCATGGCGCCTAGCATTGAACATGCAGAGAAGGGTTTCGAAGTAACGCCGTTCTTGCATAGGGTGATGGTGGAATACCATGAGAAGCTGCTTGCTGACGAATGGACGAGTAGGTATTTCCTCTCAAACGGAGCGCCCTACCAACCGGGCGAGCGATACAGCAATCCTGACCTGGCAAGAACCCTCCGCATGATCGCACAGCATGGACCTGATGTGTTCTACCAAGGTGAGATCGCCCAGTTAATGGTGGAGATGATGATGGCAAACGGCGGCCTTATTCGCCTGGAGGATATGGCTAAGGTAAGGCCTGCTTTTAGAAAGCCTGTTTCCATCAATTACAGAGGGTTTGAAATCAGATCCTCGGCGCCTACAAGCTCCGGTGGCATCACCTTAGCCATGATCCTCAACATGTTGGAGGAGTTCGATGTCGCGGCACTGGGGCATAACACCACAGAAGCACTTCATGTTCTTGCGGAGATTGCACGGAGGGCCTTTACAGACAGGGCTAATTTCCTGGGCGATCCCGATTTCGTGGAAGTGCCTCTAGGAGGACTGACGAGTAAAGCATATGCTCGCAATCGGATAAGCGACTTCGATCCACTGAGGGCGAGCTCGCCTGAAAAGGGCGATCCGTATGCTTATAATGAATCGCCGAGCACAACGCACCTTTCGGTTATAGACAAACATGGAAACGCGGTTGCCCTTACTCAAACCCTATGCGCCTTTTTTGGCAGTGGCGCAGCAGTACCGGGATATGGATTTGTCCTGAACAACCAGGCCTCTGCATGGAGCGTTGATCCCGAAAGCAAGAACTGTCCTTCTCCATATAAACGGCCCCTGTCGAGCATGACGCCTACTATCGTGCTCAGAGAAGGCAAGCCGTTCCTTTGTGTTGGGTCTCCTGGAAGCCAGCGCATTATCACAGCAACGGCTCAGGTCATCAGTAACGTGATCGATCACGGTATGAGCCTCCAGGAAGCCATCGAAGCCCCACGTGCCCACATAAATGTGGAAGAGTTTGCAGTGGAGAGCCGGATCTGTCCGGATGTGATCAGGGCCCTCCGGGACAGGGGCCACGAAATAGAAGTTAAGGAAGCCTATGGCTACTATTTCGGAGGCGTAAATGCAGTCATGTACGATGACAGGTCGGGTAAGTTCTACGGAGGTGCTGATCCGCGTAGAGATGGATGTTCGGTAGGTTGATGTAGGTTCCAGGTGGTTCCGAGGGACATTGCTTAGATGACTGACCGCCCGCATTGGCCGCGCAAAGGCTAATGCGGGCTTGTTCGTGAGAACTCATTCTGCCGGGCATGGAATATCGCTATAGCACGTTCTATCAGTTCTGCATCGATTGGCTTTGCCGCATCGATATACTCTTGCATGAGCGGTAGGCAATAACCCGTCAAGGCAGTTAGGTCTGCGTTGTCATCGCATCCTGCGGCGCGCAGCTGTTGGGCTTCAGACGCGAAGTCGCGTATTCTGCCGCCTATCAGCGGCGCTAGAGCTCCTCCCGGCACCAGGGCTCCCACAATGGCTTCGCGGACCATGATGTGGGCGTTCCAGTACTTCTCTCCTCTGATCTCCTCAAGGCCGTGAGTCTTGCTGATTCCGTGATATATGTCCATGAACCGCGCCGGTTCCAGCAGGTGAATAGACTCGTGAATCACGACCTCGACTATCGAGTTGATATCTTCTGTCTCAAGCGCCCCGATGGTGATCCCGCCGGGGCCCTCGTTCGCACTGCCGCTGGTGCTGCCTTTGCCTCGACTGAGAATGAGGATGATTTCCAAGTCGGGGGGTTTGGCTCCATGCAAGTTCTCGACGACCGCAACCGCCCGTGCCACGTCGTCCGACCGGAGCCTCTCTTGAAGCCGCCTGGCAAGGGAAGCCAGCTTCTCTTCATCCCGGGCCCATATCTTGGCAAACCTTGGTTCCATTACGCCAAAGATGTGCTTTAGGGTATTTGCATTGTTGCTGCCTATCAGCATCTCGACATCTGTCAACGCCTGCTCCTCAGAAGAAGTTGCTGCGACGGGCTTTCCCAGCATTTTTCGCCATAACCGTACTGCCTCACAATCCCGGCGAAGGCGTCCAAAGCCTGAGATTCTTCTTGAGTTAGCGGGCCTGTCTCTTGGATCCACGCCTCGTTGCAGTGGGGCAGACACGAGAAATGCCAATTGGACATATTGTTGATGAAGAAGAACTTGCACACGTGTCTTCTATATGTGACGGAAAAGCTCATCGTTTCAATATCTCCTTTCCCGAGAGGCATGCTCTAGCCATGTGG
>JAAZEL010000042.1 GCA_012512325.1 Candidatus Fermentithermobacillaceae bacterium
CAACATTGCTGACCCACACTTTATCAAAGCGGGAGATACCTTAAAGATACCGATTTATATTGATAAAGGTGCAAAAGTGAACTAGTAGGTGGTAGCATGAAGCAGTTAATAAAGCGTGCCGCTGTCCTCTGTCGGGTTTCCACAGAAGACCAAGCAGAAGGGACTTCTCTCGATACCCAAGCGGAAATTTGTATGGAGGAAGCAAAAAGGCGTGGTTACAACGTTACAGAAGAAGACGTATTCAAAGAAGACGGATACAGCGGAGCACTGGGGATTGATGCTAGACCAGTGCTCCATCAGCTTTGGGAGAAATATCAAGGGGGAGAATACGACGCTATTTTCGTCTACCGCCAAGACAGGCTTTCCCGCTCTTTAGCCCTTTTTGCAGCCCTGCGGGACGAAGCACGAAAAGTAAGACGGTGCGGTTTTAAAGGCGACGGCTTTATTTTCGTGCAGGGGTCCAACGATGACACTCCCGAAGGTAAACTGCAGTCAAACATCCTCGCCACGTTTGCGGAGTATGAAAGGGAAGTTGTTAAATTAAGGACAGTGACCGGCAAGAAAAAGCTGGCAAAAGCAGGCAAGTATTCCGGCGGCTCTCAACCGTTCTTGAGCAGTTGAGTGTCCAATTGGATGAGCTCAATGCCAAGATGAAGCAGTTGAGCGAGATGTGACTAACCGGCCCGACCCCGGCCCTAGAACTCTATCCCTTCCCTTGCAGGTATTCCTTTGCCATAATGGTGCTTGACTTCCCTTACCTCAGACACCATATCCGCAAGATCCATGATGTCTTCAGGGCAATACCTTCCGGTCAGCGCTAGGTCCGTGCCCCCCGCAACCCTGGACAGGAGATCCTTCACCTGGTCCGCCGACACCAGGCCGCAGGCCATGGCCACGCAGATTTCATCGAGCACCACAAGGCCGTACCGCCCTGACTCCAGGGCTTCTGCGGCCTTTTTCAGTGCCTTTTGGGCTAGTTCCCTGTCAACAGGTTCAGGGCTTGAGAGATCCACAAACTCCTCCCGCCCCCACTGCTCTATTTCCAAGAGAGGTAAGTACTTCTCGGCTGCGATTCTCTCGCCGTATACGCTGCCCTTGCCTTTCATAAACTGAAGGAACAGCACCCGCCTGCCCCAGCCTATCTGCCTGAGGGCCAATCCAAGGGCTGCTGTCGTCTTACCCTTGCCGTTGCCCGTGTACACCATTACCAAGGATTTGCCGTTACCTTCCAAACCCCACACCTCCCGTTCCCGGTGATTTCCACAAACTTTGCCGGATCTCCTCTGAACTCGTTTAACAGTTGCGTTTTATGCTGTACACTGATGTTATACAAGGAGCTCAGGAAACAACCGGCCGGCCTAGAGGTATTTTGGGCCGGGATGGAAGGAATTCTTGCAGGCTGCCAGGAAATTTAGTTGAAAAGCACATAGATAATCCGAGTCTAATATATAGGAGTGTTCTTGGGGGGTTACCATTGGCAAAACGGCAAAGAACAGGCACAAGTGCCAGAGCCAGGGATTCGAAGCCTACAAGGTGGCCCTGGATAGCCGGCCTTATTGTAGGTGTATTTTTCGTGACCGCCCTCGGCGTATCAACCTCAAAACCCACGGGGCACGGATGGGCACTTACGTTAACCCTTTGGATAGCAAGGCGCATCGCTTCCCTCACCGGAGACCTGGCCATGTACTTGTGTTTCCTTGTAGTGCTTACCTCCCTTGTCAAAATCGCCCGTCCTGAAGGCACCCTCCCGCGGCCTGTAGGCGGGCTTTGGATGCTGCTCATAGCCTTAACCGCCCTTTGGCACGACATCAGGATCCCCTGGGAAAACACTTTCGACATGGCCAAGATGGGCGCGGGGGGAGGGCTCATAGGCGCCTCCCTGGCTTGGTTCCTAAGGGTGTCCCTTGGCAGATTCGGCGCGATTATCGTAATCCTCATGGGCATGTGGTCAGGCTTCAGCCTGCTTGTGAACAAACCCGCACACACACCCTTGAGCGTGCTGTGGCTGTTGTGGTTGAGCGCCTGGCACAAGATACAAGGCTTTCTTGCCAACCTGTTCCGGCCCCAGGGGCCTCCTGAAGAAGATATTGAATGCGAGGCCCTGGAGGGGCTCGAAGGCGAGCCCCATGACATCATGGATGACTCCCTCTTGGAGGACGGTCCGGTGAGCTCTTTCTCGGCCACCGTGTCCCAGATTCAAGAGCGTCTGGCCAACAAGGACGTGTCCCCTGGTTTTGCCGCTGATGAGGCGGCTGAAGGTGAAGCCGAGGACGAAATGCCGGTCCCGCAGGCCATGGAACAGCGTCCTCTCAGCGAAGACCTGTTCTACGAGCTGCCGCCCTTGTCTCTCCTTGACAGGCCTCAGCCCAAGAAGCGGCTGCAACAATCTCAGTTGCTTGAAGAAAAAGCCAAAATAATCGAGAAAACCCTGTACTCCTTCGGGGTTACAGCCAAAGTGGTGGACATTGCCAGGGGCCCTGTGGCAACCCGCTTCGAATTGCAGCCGGGCCCGGGAGTAAAAGTATCAAGCATAGTCAATCTCTCCCAAGACCTGGCCCTTGCTTTGGCAGCTCCCGACGTCCGGATTGAAGCGCCTATTCCCGGCAAGTCGGCTGTGGGAATCGAAGTGCCCAACAAGGACATCTCGATAGTCCACATAAGGGAGGTGCTTGAATCCAAGCCATTCAGAAACAGCGCTTCTCCTTTGACCATAGCTCTTGGCAAAGATATCTCGGGGCGACCTGTGGTAACCACCCTGGAAAAGTGCGTTCACCTGCTAATCGCAGGAGCCACGGGCTCAGGTAAGAGCGTTTGCATAAACTCAATAATAACGAGCATACTGTTCAAGGCCAGGCCCGACCAGGTCAAACTCCTGCTCATTGACCCCAAACGGGTTGAGCTTTCTGCGTGGTCCCAGATACCTCACCTAATTGCGCCTGTGGTCACCGACCCCAAGAAAGCTTCGTCGGCCCTGAGATGGGCCATCAAAGAAATGGAATCCAGATACGAGCAATTCACCAAGGTGGGCACCCGTGATGTGGACAGGTACAACGAAATAGCCACTCCTCCCGGGAGCGTTAAGCCCGCCCTTCCATATATCGTGATTATCATCGATGAGCTGTCTGACCTGATGATGGTAGCCCCGGCCGAAGTGGAGGATTCCGTTTTCAGGCTTGCCCAGATGGCCAGGGCGGCAGGAATCCACCTGGTTGTAGCCACCCAGAGGCCGTCGGTGGACGTGATCACAGGCACCATCAAGGCAAATATCCCCTCGAGGATCGCTTTTGCAGTGTCTTCCCAAACGGACTCAAGAACCATTTTGGACATGGGCGGGGCAGAAAAACTCCTGGGCCGCGGCGACATGTTGTTCTTCCCTGTAGGGGCGGTCAAACCCCTCCGGGCACAAGGCTCGTACATATCTGAGCGGGAGATCGACGAAATAGTATCGTTCATAGCAAGCCAGGCCAAGCCCCAATATGTCCAAGGGGTGCTTTCGGTCTCAGAGTCTGCAACCCAAGCCCCCCAAGTACAAGACGATCCTCTGTTCGCCCAAGCCCTCAGGATTGTGGTGGAAGCCAAGCAAGCTTCGGTTTCACTGCTCCAAAGGAGGCTTCCAATCGGGTATTCGCGAGCTGCCAGGCTGATCGACGCCATGGAGCTGAAGGGTTACATCGGGCCCTATGAAGGCTCAAAACCCAGGGAAGTCAAGCTGACCATGGGCGAGTACCTGCGTCTGTTCGAAAGCCAGGGGCAGACGGACGACATCCGGCCTGAACCTGAAAACGGGTCCGGGCAGGCACCCGGCGCCTACAGGCGTTAGGCTGAAAGGATTTATGCCTCTCAGCTTGTGAAGGGCTGTGAGCTCCCCGTGTACTTGGCGTGCCCTCGCCATGGGCCGGCGTAACCGGCTATGGGCTTGTCAGGCTGTCGACAAAGGCTGACGGGTTGGGCAACCTAAGGCTTTCCTCAAAAGGTGTCCCGGTGGACCACAGAAGGTCCAATATCTCCTGCTCAGTCGCGACGGGCTTTACCTGAAGCCCCAGGGCAGCCAGGCCCGCGATGTAACCTGTGGACCAGCTCAGTCCGCCTGAACCGTAATAGGTGTATCCCGATTCTCCCTGGGCGTTGGGTACCGTAATGCAATCTATGGGCACTGCCAGGGCTTGTTCTGACTCACCGAGGACCATGGCCAACCAGTCCCGGAACTCCAGGTAATCCCGGTATACGTAGGCAACGCCGAGGAAGGTGTCTATGGCAGCCGCTTGAAGTGAGTCCAGGGACTCCTCGTAGGTAAGCATCTGCTTGAGGATGTACACCGCATCCTCCCACGAGTTGGCCGACCTGGCCTTCAGTTCGCCCGCAATTTCCCGTTTGGCCAGAGTCCATGACCACTGCCGGTAGTTTTCCGGGTTATCCCTGTCAAGGTAAGGCGGGCAACCTGCCCCTGTCACCGGCAGGACCGACATCCCCGGGTATATCACGATGATCCCTTCTTGCCTGGCCTTGGCGATTGCATCGAACAGCTCAGGGGTTCCCTCGGAAAGGCGAGGGTTCTCAACCCCTTGTGCGATGGCTGCCACCCGGATCTTGTCCTGCTCAGCCAAGCCTTGCTGGATCTCCAGCATCTTGTGTATGGCCTCGGCATATCTGAAGTAAGGGTTTTCCCCCTCATGGACTGCGAAGTAGTATAGCCGGGCGTCGGGTGCCATTCCGTCGGTACCTGCAAGCAGTCCCGCAACGTGGGCGCCGTGGAAAGAAGGCTGTTCTCCATCGGGACCGGCAGAGCCGACTTCTATGTATGTCATCCGGGAACCAAATGCCTCATGTGCTCCGAAGAGCGGCTTGTCGATTACCGCAACCGCCACTCCCTTGCCGGTTATTCCTCTTTCCCTCAGGGCGCTCAGCCCCAGCCCGAGATATTTGCCCTGTTCAAGCAGGTTCTCAGGCAGCCCGGGTTCAGGCAGCCTGTCATCGCCCGGCCACTGGGTTGCCGTGTCAAAGGTGAAAGTGTGAAATATGTCACCGTCGGCGGTGAAGTCGGCCAAGGACACGTTGAGGCCTCTCAGGCCGAGGTACCGGTTGGAGTTAATCTTCGGTTGAGGAATGTTTGAGAACAGATCCTCATCACCGGTATCATCCAGTTGGGCGCAAATCAGTATTCCGACCAGAGGGGTCAGAATCATGGCAGCCACAAGCAGCAAGACCAGCGTCTTCTTCAAAGGATATACCCCCTTGGAGGACAGTATAGCATTGTCGGGCTCGTGCAGGAATAGGACTTTCTAACGTCTTCTATGCCGGTAGGTAGGGTACCTTCCTTGTATGTCCACGGGAGTGCCCAGAACCACCAGAGGGTATATGGTTTCCACATGGGCATTGTGCATCCTTATGCATCCGTTTGATACATAGTGCCCGATGCTCCAAGGGGCATTGGTGCCGTGAATGCCGTACCTTCCCCAAGGAACGTCCAACCCCATCCACCGTGAGCCCAAGGGCTCCCACCACGGGTTGGGATCCTTTTCCACTACGGTCCATTCTCCTGCCGGGGTCGGCGTCGAAGGCTTTCCCAAGCCCACAGGATACGGCCCGTATACACGGCTTGAGTAGCAGAAAGTCAGAGTCTTTGCGGGTATATCTATGACTATCCTCCCAAGATAGGGAGCGTATGACCAGGTCTGCGGACGGTACATAGCTCTCCCCCATACATGTGCCTTTTGTGAACCATTATTGCGGTTCCCTCCATGCTATGCCGTACCGCAGGTCACGTGTTACACCCGTCACCCCGGACGCCTGTGTGGAGAGCTTGCAGGGTGCAGGGGCTAACTCCGAACCAGGGTGAGCACGAGAAAACAAGTTCCCACCGCCCAGCAGTAATAGGAGAACTTCCAGAGCTCCCCCTGGCGGACGGTTCTTAGCACGAATCCCAGGGCCATGAGGCCGGTTATAAAGGAGATGAAACACCCTGTCAGATCCAAGAAAGTCACCACGGGAGCTTGCGCCCTCAAAGCCGACCGGATATCCAGTAGCGCTGACCCGAACACCGCGGGCAAGGACAGCAAGAAGGAAAACCTGGCCGCATCCTCCCTTGACATACCTGAGATAATTCCCGAAGTCATGGTGGACCCCGACCTTGATATCCCTGGCATAACGGCTAAGGCTTGAGCCAAGCCCACCATGAGTGACCTCCCAAGGGTGACCGTGGGGAGATGGCATGAAGACCCGGGTCCGGCATGAGCAAGCCCGGTTTTTCCCCTGGAAGCTCGAAGAAAGCACCCTGTGAGGATGAGCCCGACAGAAGCAACCAAGGTTGACGAAAAAGCTGACTCTACCAGGTCTCCAAGGAAGAGGCCGACGAGGGCTGCAGGCACTGAGCCGGCGACCAGGTAGCCTGCAACCGCAAGCGCCCTGGACCTGCTTTGTTTGGTCTCAGGGGCAAGTAAGCCCTTTACCAGCCACCTGATGTCTTTGCGGAGCATAACCATCGTAGCAGCGGCAGTTCCAATATGAACCCATATGCTGAAGGACAGTCCCGGACTGGGCAATCCCAAGAAGCTGGCTCCCAGCACCAGGTGCCCTGAACTGGACACGGGCAAGAACTCTGTAAGTCCCTGAATCACACCGAGCACAGCTGCTTGCAACCAATTCATAACATAAGCATCCCCGTTACCTGCGAACCAAGTTGATTGCATCAGGCAGCAAGCACTTGTTCCGCGATATTCACGGCATGGTCTCCGATTCTCTCGAGATGGCTTATCATGTCAAGGTATACTACGCCTGAAGCCGGGTAACATATGCCCTGGTTCAACCTTCGTATGTGGGTTGCCCTGAGCTCCCTCTCCATCTCGTCCAATACATCATCCATGGTCACGATGCCCGCCGCTTTGACCTTATCCCCGGTTTCCAAGGCCTCAACGGCAACCTTCACCGCTTCCAACACCTTGTTTATCATCTCTTTGAGCTCGTTAATCCCCTCTTCGGAGAAAGGCAGCTGGTGCTCCGTGCTGTAATCGGCGAGTTCCACGATGGACACGGCGTGGTCCCCGATCCGCTCCAAGTCAGCGCATATATTAATCACCGAAGTCAATATCTTGGCTTCGTTGACACTCACATCGTGCTGGGACACTTTGGCCACGTAGTAGCTTACCGCCTCTTCTATCTCGTCTATGGCATTCTCTATGTCATCGAAGCGCCTCCGGTCCCTTTTCTCGCCCAGGAAGATGGCCACAGCCGATTCGAGATTCTCAATGCACAATTTGGCCATCCTGAGGACTTCTTTCTTGGTCTGAACCACAGCCATGAAAGGCGTTGAAACCAGCCTTGCGTCGAGGTAAATGGGCCCCCGCTCTACTATTGACTCCTCGCCTTTGAGCATGCGGCATATCAAGGCCTCAAACCGGGAAATGAAAGGTAACAGAGCCGCCGTTACCGTTATGTTGAATATCGAGTGGGCGTTGGCAATCTGCCTTGCCATATCTGCGCTCGTAGCCGCAGCGAACCTCTCAAAAGGACTCAAGAACGGCAAGAATACCAATGAACCGAATACGTTGAACAGGAAATGCGCAAGGGCTGTCCTACGGGCGGTCAAAGACGTGCCTATTGAGGACATAAGCGCCGTACTGGTTGTGCCGATATTTGACCCCAGTATGATGGGGAGCGCCATGCCCAAGTTGACTATCCCCCTGCCGGCCATGGTGACCAGCAAACCCGTTACAGCCGAAGACGACTGCAGCATTGCGGTGGCGATAATCCCCACCAGCATACCGATTAACGGGTTTTTCCTCCCAAGCAGCATTAGGTTGAGGAAGGGCTCGTAAGTCTTTAGGGGTTCAAGGGCATCGCCCACGATGGACATGCCGAGGAACAGCATACCAAAACCGAGAAGTACATCGCCAAATCCTTTGCTCTGTTTCCGCTTTCCGGCAAGCCTCATAAGCATCCCCAGAGCAATCGACGGGAGAGCTACCTTCTCCAAGTTAAACGCAACCAATTGCGCTGTGATGGTGGTCCCGATATTGGCGCCCATAATCACCCCGATGGCCTGTTCCAGCCTCATGAGGCCGGCATTCACGAAGCTTACGCACATTACGGTGGTGGCTCCTGAAGACTGGATAATTGCGGTAACCACCAGGCCGGCAGCGACGCTTGCAAACCGGTTCACCGTCAACGCTTCGAGGATGCGCCTCATCCTGTCGCCTGCCGCCTTCTGTAGCCCATCGCCCATTCTGAACATGCCGTATAGGAACAAGCCTACGCCGCCGGCAGCCGTGAGTACCATCTCGGCGTTCATCCGCAGCCCACCTCCGCTAGATCCATGCCCGTAGAGAGTACGTCCAGAAGTGATCATAACATACTCGCGGAGTTTGTACATCAAAGCACATGACGGTTCTTAGCTGGAAATAGAATCAAAGCACGGGGTTAGAAGGTACTGTCCCCGCTTTCTGTGGCTTGGCCGCCTCCGGCCGCCGGTTGAAGGCTATCCCGGGTACCTGTGCTTGCAAACCTACCCTTGGTACGGGCTGGCTCGAACCATGAAACCCTTGCGTTAGCTTCAGCAACGTCTTTGTACAGCGAGAGGGTAGTCCGGGCTATATCCTCCCACCTGTAATCGCGCTTGACCAGTTCCCTCCCATTGCTTGCCAACTCCTCCCGCTTCTTGCCGTCGCCTATCAGGCAAACCAGGGTCTTTGCCAGGGCGCTCGGGTTGCCAGGCTGCACCTTGTACCCTGTCACTCCGTGCTCTACCAGTTCACCGAGGCCGCCTGTATCTCCTACCACACAAGGGGTTCCCGTGGCCATGGCTTCCAAAGCCACGATGCCGAAGGGTTCATAGGAACTTGGAAATGCGGTAACCCATGCCCTGGAGTACAAAGCCCGGAGTTCCTCATCACCCACATGTCCCACGAATTCGACGATCTTGCCCAAACCGTTTCTATACACCATATCCTTGAGATGGCCTTCCATGGGCCCGCCTCCCGCAATCACCAGCCTGGCGGCAGGGTAATGGTGTACAACCTCATTCATGGCTTGGACCAGTACATGGGGGCCTTTTTCAGGCACCAGCCTCCCTACGTAGAGCACCATGGGTTCAGGTGCCGGCCGCTTCTTCACCTGGAACCAGGAATCGGCGATGCCGTTGGGGATCACTTTGATTTTGTCCCCAGGCACGGAAAACAGGTGTTGCACTTCATTTCGCATAGACCTGCTGCAGGTAATCACCTTCCAGGCTTCATAACACAGCCACCATTCAGTTTGGGATATGTGGTGCTGCATGGGCGTATGGAGTCCTTTTTGCCTTCCGCATTCGGTGGCATGGATGGTGGCTACTAGCGGGACCTCCCAAGAATGTTTGAGCGCTCTGGCTGCATAGGCCACTATCCAATCGTGGGCATGGATCAAGTCGAAGCGTCCTCTGGAGAAAAACCTGTTGCAGGTCTCCAAGAGGCTCACGTTAAACTGGGCTGCCCAGGTAACAAAGCTTGGAGGGTGCAGGTCATAAGGCACCGCTGCCATTACCTCAACCCCTGCTTGCTCCCGGATCAGCGGCCGCCCGTGTACGCCCCGGGTAAGCACGGTTACCTCAGCCCCGAGCTTGACCATGGCTTCAGACAGGTGACATACGTGCCGGCCAAGCCCGCCCACATGATCGGGAGGATACTCCCAGGTAAGCATCAGGACTTTGAGCCCCATCCCTTGTCCCTCCGTATCAAGCTTGCTTCAACAACTCAGGCCCAGCAACTTAGACCCGGACCCGGCATTGGGCCGGCCCTTGAGCAATACCTTCCAGGAAATGCAATATGCGTATGAGTTCAGACACACTCCACGCCTGGGAAACGGTACCCCCTGGCTCAAAGGGGTGATCCCCTGATGCAACTTCAAAAACCGTTCCAACGCAGGGATTGGCGTCCAGCCGCAGTATATGAGACAGCATCAGATAGGTGATTTCCGCAAGCCCGGGGTAATACGGGCTACCGCCCCGTCCAAGCTGTGCTTCCATAAGCCTAACCGACAGGTCGAACAAGGGCCCGAACAGCCAAGGCCAGGCGGAACCTTGGTGGTACGCACCGTCCCGCTCACGGGGGCCCCCGGCAAACTTCCCGCGGTATCCAGGGGCAGACGGCGCCAGGGTCCGCAAGCCGTGGGGGCACAGGAGGTGTTCAAGGGCAGTCGTCCGGATTTCAGCCAGGGTACCCTTGGACAAGAGCTCTCCGGCGACACTTGCGGCGATAACCTGGTTGGGACGCACTTCCATCACCGGGCCGTCCTCATCCAACCTGTCGTAAAGCCCCGTTCCCGACCAGGTGAACATCTCCCTGAAAGCCTTGGACGCCCTTCGGGCAAGCCGGGCGTACTTGGACCACGTTGCTGTGGACACTTCAACGCCGGAAGGCCGGCCGGCCACATCTCCCGTCTCCTTGCCCCCGCCCTTGTCCCCCTCCCCCTGGGCAAGCATCTTCTCCAACCAGCGGCAATAGGACCAAAGGGCCTTGATCCACAAGGCGTTTACCTCCACGGCAAAGCCGTCCCTGGGTGTAACGGGGACTCCGTCCACACGCGCGTCCATCCAGGTGAGCTGGGTGTGGCGGCTGCCCGCCCACAACAGCCCTGAATCATGCATTTTGATGCTGTTGCCTGTCCCCTTTATGTAGTTATGTATTATTGCACCCACCCTTGGTAGCATCCCTTCGACGAACTCCCAGTCGCCGGAAGCCTGTTCATACCGGGCCAGCGCGTGGATAAACCACAGCGAGGCATCCACCGAGTTATACGCTGCCCCTCGGCCTTCCACGAAGCAGTTGGGAACGAGCCCTTCCTCAATTTGGCCTGTATATCTCATGAAAACCTCTCTGGCTTCGGCAAACCGCTTTGTCGTAAGGAGCAAGCCGGGCATGGAGATGAAGGTATCCCGGCCCCACTCGCCAAACCAGTGGTATCCTGCAATGATTGATGTCGCGGAACCTGCCTTCACCACAAACTGATCGCCTGCAAGGTAAAGCCTGGCAAGCAAGGGATTCCCGCCCGCCTGAGACTCAATCCTGCGTCTCCTCTCAAGTTCACGGTGCCGCAGCCTCCCGGCGTGAGAAGCAAGTCCTCCGCACCATTCCCGAAATCCAATCCTCACTCCCGTCTCCCCTAGGTCCGGCCGGTCGGAAACCCGCACCTCTCCGTGCTCAGAAACCGGCCCCGCCCACACTACTGCTTGTTCCCCGGGCCTTATGTTGCACCTGAAATATCCCGGGCTGAAGTGGTCTTCGACGAAACCCAGTCCCCGCTGCCTTTCTGCCGGGTAGATCATGTTCTTGTACCATACAGGCTCCGGGACAAAGCGGCCTCCGGTGCACGCCAGGGCCAGGCTTCTGCAGGCGCAATGGTCCTCCAGCAAGACGGCACCGTCAAGGCAGGACATCTTAGGGTTCCACGAGCCTTCCCTGGCAGTATGATGGTAATACCGGGAGTTACAGAGAGGACGCAACAAGAGGATCAAGCCATCCCCACCTGTACCCGCGGATTTCAAACTGTAAGTGCAGAACACCCCGGGCATCCCGCGGACCATGAATATCTCCCTCTGGAGCAGACAGTCTCCGAGCCTGAAAACGAAGCTCGGGAAAGGCTGTTGGGAAAAGGCCAGAAGGTGGGTACGCCCATCGGGATGGATGCAACCGGGATACACGTTAGAAGACAGTTCCCATTTGGCTTGAGGGCCTATACATGTATCCTCTATCTTGGAAAGGGCAAGCCACCTGTCACCGGGGTTTTCCCCGGCCAGAAAGAGCCATCCGTGGTACCTTCTCGTGTGTATCCCGCTGGTGGTGGAAGACGAAAAACCTCCCAGCCCGTCCGTCTCAACCCATTCCTGGAGGGAAGGTTTCAGCCATGTCCTGTTCTGGATCATCCCGGATGATTCACTCCCAGTCAGAGAGTGTTCCCGGCGGCCCGTCGATTGATGCAGCATGAGGTCTACACTTCATCCCTGGGCACGCACCTCCTTATTTTTCTTCCCAGTGTACACCTAACGGCCTGCACTCCCTGCTTGGGGACGCACCTCCCGAAACAAGCTACCTCCGGAAACGGGTTTTCATACCCTGTTGACAGGGGGAGAACAATGCCGCCAACCAAGTCCTTGCCTTGCTTTGACGCAGGTTCCGACTATTGCCCTTGCGTACTTGCCGAGCTGGGCCGCTGCATCGCCTGTTCCATGTTACGAGGGAATGATACCTGCGACTGCGGCTGGAGCGGGCTTTGCGTTTACGATGAGTTCCTGAGCGCCGGCAAACAGGCAAAGCCCGGCCGGGAGCAAATCACCGCTCAGGTGACCGCGCTTACGCTCTTAGAAAGGCCCCGGGATGACTACAAAGCCTACCTGGTTGAAATGGCTGTGCCCTCCAACATGGCCGCATGGTGCACCTTGCCGGGCTCCTTTGTGCTGTTACGCCCTGAAGCAGCCAGGGAGATGTTCAACGTGCCCATATCCGTTATGGAGGTCTCAGAGGGCGGCATCAAGGTCGCCGTGGAATGCAGGGGGCCTAAGACCACAGCCCTGGAGCGTGCATTACTCCAACACAAGAAGGTGGTTGTAACAGGCCCCTTTTGGTCAGGACTGCAAGGGCCGGTTCATCCGTCCACCTTAGCCCAAGGCAATACCCTGGTGGTTGCAAAAGGCATGGCCCAGGCGGCGGTGCCGTCGATTGCCGGCTACATCCGCTGCCGGGGCGGTAACCTGAAGGTATTGGCAGGCCCGGGCACCCTGGGCTTGGTGTTCATCGGCGACATTCTTACGCGCCTGAACGTAGAATATGAAATCATGCCGAGGGCAGACGACCGCAATCTGGGCAGGATCTCAGATGAAATCAGCACCGGCAGGTACCGGTTCTTGATCAGCGCGGGCTCAAAATCCCAGCATCAGGCGTTGCTGAACCTTCTGGACACGGTTTCAGCAGCCGGCATGCAGGTTCCCCGCTTCGCGTGGGTATCCCATTTGACCATGGCCTGCGCCGAAGGGATCTGTGGATCTTGCCTGCTGGCCGGATTTAGAGGGTGCAAAGCCCGGTTTGACGAAAGTGTCCAAGTCCACTTGCTTGGCTAACCCATTTAAGCCCTGGGGAGGTTTCCCATGAGGATATACCATGAAGTTATTGTGATAGGTGGCGGATGGGCCGGCGTTTCCGCCGCCCTGACAGCTAAGAAGGCAGGAGCTGATACCGCCCTTTGCGAGAGAACAGACTTGCTTCTGGGAGCGGGGCTGGTCGGGGGCATAATGCGGAACAACGGCAGATTCGTGGCGGCAGAGGAATGCATAGCCATGGGATGCGGCGACCTGTTCAAACTGACCGACTCTGTTTCCCGCCACCGTGACATAGATTTCCCCGGTCACCGCCACGCCAGCCTGTACGACGTCCACCTGGCGGAACCGGCTGTTAAGGCCCTGTTGCTCAACCACGGCATCACCCTGTACATGGAAAAGCGGATTACCCGGGCCAAGCATCAAGGGGGTAGGTTGATCCAGGTAGAATCCGACGACGGCTACGTATTCCGAGCAGATGCTTTTGTGGACGCCACAGGCTCATCGGGCCCTCAAGGGATGTGTCAAAGGCTCGGCAACGGTTGCGCTGCTTGCATCCAGCGCTGCCCGTGCTTCGGCCCCAGGGTGAGCATGGCGCGGCTCATGGGGCTGCCCGAATACATGACATCGAGACGCCGGGACATCCCCGGTGGAGCCATGTCGGGTTCATGCAAAATATACAAGGAGACTTTGTCGCAATTACTCAGGGAAAGGCTTGATGCCGAAGGTGTTGTCATCTTGCCCCTTCCCCAACACATGGTAAACCATGGCAAGCTTCACTCGAAGGTATGTCAGCAATACGCCTTGCCTCAATACGCCGAATCACTGGTGCTGCTGGACACAGGCCATGCAAAACTCATGACGCCGTATTTTCCCCTCGAGCACTTAAGGCAAGTACGGGGCATGGAAAACGCCAGGTATGCCGATCCCCTTGCAGGAGGCAAAGGCAACTCAATGCGCCTTACCGCAACGGTTCCCAGAGATTCCACCATGTTGGCCGCGGGCACTCAGAACTTGTTTGTGGCAGGGGAGAAAGCAGGGATATGCGTGGGTCACACTGAAGCCATTGTAACCGGCGCCCTTGCCGGCAGGAACGCAGCCCTATTGGCTCGGCAAAAGCCGCTCCTGGTGATACCTGACTCTTTGGCGACAGGCGATTTCATAAGATTCAGTGCAATAGATGAACGTGGTAATCCCGCCGTGCCAGGCGGCTACGGTTTGAGCGCCTCCCATACTTTTGCCGGCTCGGTGTACTTTGAGCGAATGAAAGGCCTTGGCCTGTACACCACCGACATAGAATCCATCAGAAACAGGGTGCGTGACGCCGGCATGGAGGGGATATTCAGCTCATGATGGGCCCCTTCAAGGAGCAGGTGAGACCCTGTGCTCACCTGCTCCTTGAACGGTATGCCATCCTGAACACGTCGGGCATAACCGAAACCAGGAAGATGGTCAACCACTGGACGCCGCTAAGGGGAACCGTGTCGAAGAACACCCCAAGGGCCGGAATCTGAACCGTAGCCAGCAGCATGAGCCAGGAAAGGGCACATGCGCCGATTAAGTACTCGTTGGTGAATATGCCGATTTCCCAAGGGGGGTGTGTTTCCGACCTGCAGTCAATGGCGGATACCAACTGTACCGTGACCAAGGTGGCAAACGCCATGGTAGAAGCAGTAGGCAGGTCCCATAGCCTCAAGGCTTCTATGAACATGAGCAGACTTGCAAGCCCTACGTATGTGCCGCGCTTGAGTATTAGCCTGCTAAGCCCTCCGGAAAACAGGGTTTCACCAGGATTCCGGGGCGGCCTCTTCATTATAGAAGCATCGGGTGGATCCATGCTGAGGGCCAACGCAGGCAAGCCATCGGTCACCAAGTTCATCATCAATATTTGTACGGGGGTAAGGGGCATGGGCAAGCCGAGGATGACCGCCAAACCCACGACAATCACTTCGCCCAGGTTGCACGACAACATATATCTGATAAACTTCCTGATGTTGTCGTAGATAGTCCTGCCCTGTTCCACCGCTCTCACTATGGTGGAGAAATTGTCGTCAAGCAGCACTATTGAACTCGATTCCCTGGCAATGTCGCTGCCTGACTTTCCCATGGCCACCCCCACCGCCGCCTCTTTGAGAGCAGGCCCGTCGTTGATCCCGTCACCTGTCATAGCCACTACGTGCCCTCGGTTCTTGAGAGCTCGCACTATCTTGAGCTTGTGGGCCGGCGACACCCGGGCGAACACATTGTGCCGCTCAATAACCGTTCCCAGCGCGCTGTCGGCCAATGTGTCCAGGAATTCCCCTGTAACGCCTTGACCGCCCCGGGGCAGAATATGGGTTTCCCTGGCGATGCTCTCGGCTGTTTTGAGGTGGTCCCCGGTGATCAAGACCGTCCTTATCCCTGCCACCGTACATTCTTGCACTGAGGATGCCGCTTCCGGCCTGAGGGGATCGGCCATGGCAAGACATCCAAGCAATACAAGGGCTTCTTCCCTGTACGGGCCGGCGTTTCCGTCAGGCTGTGCTCGCCTCTTGGCCACCGCAAGGATGCGCATCCCCCTCTCTGCCCTGGCATCGATCCATGCCTCCCAGGCAGATACTTGTTGGGTCGCGAGCTTGAGCTTCATCCCTCCCGCTTCCTGAGCGGTACACAAAGGGATAATCGTATCCGGTGCGCCTTTGGCGCAGATCAAGAACCCGCCCGGTGCCTTCACCATCACGCTCATCATCCTGCGCTCAGGCGTGAAAGGGCGGACATTTACGCGGGGATATCTGTCGTCAAGGGCTTTCGGGTCACACCCCAAACCCGCATATCCCCTTACAATCGCTTGCTCCGTAGGGTCTTCCACGGTAGTTGACTCGTCTCCCAGCCGGCACCTTGCGTCTGAAGCAAGCACCGCGACTTCAAGGATATGCTCTACAAGTGCTCGGTTTGCCCGGGACGTGAAATCACCGGACACAGTCTCAATCCCCTCTGTCCCGAGCACTCCCAGCTCCACAAGCTCCATCCGGTTCCTTGTAAGGGTTCCGGTCTTGTCTGTGCAAATCACGGTAACGGAACCCAGGGTTTCGATGGCTTCCAGTTTCCTCACCACCGCGCCTTTCCGAGCCATCTCCTGTACTCCCATGGCAAGGCACAAGGTTACCGTGGCAGGCAGGCCCTCGGGAATGGCCGCCACGGCCAAACTCACTGCCGTAAGAAACATCTCATGGAAAGGTATTCCCCTCACAAAACCGATGACAGCCAGCACTACGCATATGCCAAGGCAGGAAGCCAAGATCCCTTTGCTCAGGGATTCCAACCTTGTTTCCAGGGGAGTCTTTTGACTCTGTGCGGTTTGCAGCAAGCTTGCTATCCGTCCCATCTCGGTTCTCATGCCTGTGGCGGTGACAACCATGGCACCTGTGCCCCTGGTTACCAAAGTGCCTGAGTACACCATGTTCTTGCGTTCAGAAAGCCCGGTGCTCTCAGGTAACACTAACTCAGAGTGTTTGCTCACCGGAAAAGCTTCGCCCGTCAGAATGGATTCCTCCACCTGAAGGGAGTCAGATGCCACAAGCCTGCCGTCAGCCGCCACCCTGACTCCGGGCCGCAGCAACACAATGTCACCCGGAACCACTGCTTCAGGCAGGATTTCCGTCCTTACACCGCTGCGCAGCACACAACAGCTTGAGGCCGAGTACACCTCCAGCGCCTTGAGGGCTTCCTCAGCCTTGTACTCCTGAACCATCCCCAACAAGGCATTCAGAAGCACAATGGCAGATATCACAAGGGCATCGACTACTTCCCCCATGAAGGCGGAAATGGCGGTTGCCCCCAGAAGGGTTGCCACCATAGGGTCTGCAAACTGGGACCACAATAGTGCAAACCATCCGGACTTCCCCTCTCTGACGATTTTGTTAGGACCCCACCTGGACAGCCGCCGCCTGGCTTCCCTCCCATGCAGCCCGGTCGAAACGTCACTTCCGAGAAGTCTCACGACATCTTGCCATGTAAGGGAATGGAATCTACAAGACATGTACCGGGGCATCCCTCCACCTGAGTGTCGTAAGGGCTATCTTAAGAATCTTATGACGGGGTGTCTACAATATGTCTCAAAGGGGGCTGCCGGCGGTTCTTCCGAGAATTCGCCCGGGGAGTGAATACAAGCGAGGCAAACGGGAAACCAATATTGTTGGGTCCATCATAGCCGAGCGAAGATCAACCAGGGCGGAGTGGTCCTGGTTGGTCGAGCAAAGGTGGCAACACCCGCGCTAAGGTGTTGTCGCCGGAGCGAAGGTCATATTGCTTCTTGGAAAACCATGTAGTTCGGTTTATGGGTCTGAAATTGCCCTCGCCGGTAATTTCAGGCTCGGTAGAGAGGCAATATGGCTGAGCGAAGATCGTTCAAATTGCCGTATGGGTCTGGATTACCGCGAGGTAATCCAGGTTCAAAAGGTAGTTTGAATGGTCGAGCACAGGTCATCCGGTTGCGGCGCCGGATCCATTGATATGGGTTCTAACACCGCGGCCTGATGGCCGAAAGCGAAGGTTATGATGGGCCGATTCACATCAGAGCACCATCATAAACCTGCTTGGCCTCTAAACCCAATCGGGGTGCAGGCATGGTTCTCAGCGATACCCTAATATCCTCAAACCGTTGAAAGTCACAAGCACCGCGGCACCTGAGTCGGCCAGTACAGCCAGCCACAGGGGAAGCACGCCTCCCAACACCATGACCAACGCCAAGAGTTTTATGGCTATTGAAAACGAGACGTTCTGGAGGATCAAACTGCGTGCCTTCCGGGCCAGTTCAATCGCCCATGGTACTGCGCGCAGGTCGTTTCGCATCAGGGCAACACCTGCCGTCTCCAAGGCCACGTCGGTGCCTTTACCCATGGCAATCCCTACGCTTGCAGCCGCCAGGGAGGGGGCATCGTTAACCCCGTCGCCAACCATGGCAACATGGCCAAACTCCTCCACAAGCCTGCGTATGGCTGTAAGCTTATCATCAGGTAAGAGGCCCGCCTCCACCCTATCGATCCCCGCCTCAGCCGCCACAATGCCGGCGGTGGCCATGTCGTCGCCTGTGAGCATGATCACTTGTCTGCGTCCCTGGCGGAGATGGGCAATGGCATCCCCGCTTTCCGGACGGATTGCATCTGAAAGGAAAATGGCGCCCACAATATCGGCCTTTGTCCCCACGAACACCGCGGTCCTACCTTGGCTCCTGAACCTGTCCGCCGCCTCTTGCAGGTAGGAGGGCACACTGATTCCCATTTCCTCAAACAGCCTCTCGCTCCCCACATATACCGTGTCGCCGTTTACGACTGCGTACGCACCTTTGCCCCGGACGGAAACGGAGCCCTCACCTGGGACAAAGTCCACGCCTTCGGCCAGGGCCGCTTCTACTATCCCCTTTGCCAGGGGATGTTCCGACCGGGACTCAACGGCCGCAGCCATTCCAAGGAGAGCTTTATGGGATATGCCTGAGCTGGGCATCACCATCACTTGATCAACTGTCAGTTTCCCTTGGGTCACAGTGCCGGTCTTGTCCATGGCCACCGCCTTTACTGCCCCCAGTGCCTCAAGGTAGGTCCCGCCCTTTATGAGAACTCCGTTTCGAGCAGCCCTGGCAATGGACGCCACAACCGTGACAGGGGTTGAAATAACCAATGAACAGGGGCAAGACACAATGAGTACTGTGAGCCCCCGGTAAATCCAAAGTCTCCATGCCTGGTTGAGGATGAGAGGCACTCCCACGGCCAAGGTGAGTGAAAGCACCAGCATCAGCGGGGTCCAGTACTTGGCAAAGGTATCCACTAACCTTTGGGATCTGGCTCTTTGGTGCTGAGCTTGCTCAACCATGGCTATTATCCGCGCCAGGGTGGTGTCTTCAGGCATCCTGGTAACCCTGATATCCAGGGTGCCTTCACCGTTAAGGCTGCCTGCAAACGCCTGGCTCCCCGGCCCCTTATCAACAGGTACCGATTCTCCTGTGATCTGGGCTTGGTTGACTGAAGACAGGCCCGATACAACTTCCCCGTCCACCGGGATCTTTTCACCGGGAAACACAACCACGATATCCCCGGGCACTACCTCTCCGGCAGGGACCTCGCAAAACCGGTCTCCAAGCTTCAGCCTGGCCGTCAGAGGCGAGAGATCCATGACTTCCCTTATTGACTTCCTTGTCCTCTCTCCCGCCTTGTGTTCCAGGTATTCGCCTATGCTGAACAGGGTCAGTACGGCTGCGCCTTCGGCCCATTCTCCCAACAGCATCGCCCCGATGCCTGCCACGGTCGTAAGGAGGTTGATATCCGCTCCTTTACCTGAAACAAGGGCCGAAAACCCGGCTCCGGCCACAGGGATGCCGGCTGCAACCGCCCCAATCATGTATGGGATTTTGTAAGCCGAGTACCCCAGACGGTGGAATAGGAAGCCTAACCCTATGCCGATTATCCCCAAGAGGGGCGGCAAGAGATCCCTTAGGCCATCCCGTTTCCTTTCCTCATGGGTAATGGTGATAGCATGGCTATGATTGCAATCACAACTTCCTCCACTGACGCACAAACGGTCGTGAGCATGGTGTACATGGCCATGTTCCGGGCCGCAAGTGCACGTCTCTGCAATATTCGTTCTCTTGTGCATTTGCCATCACGCCTTTCAGAGCGTATGCAGCTTAACCGTGTTGGGCATGCTGGAAAGCTTCATCCAACAGCCTCACCACGTGTTCGTCGTCGAGGGAGTAATACACCCTTTGGCCTTCCCGTCTGCTCTTGACCAACCGTGACGCCCGTAAAAGCCTCAGATGGTGAGATATATTCGAAACCGACGTGCCCAATGCATGGGCTATATCGTGGACGCACCATTCGTTCCTGGACAAGAGCCACAGTATCGAGAGCCTGGTTTCATCTGACATGATCTTGAAAATGGACACCACATAGTTCATATTTGGCACTTCGTAGCCCTTGCCGCTTCCTTCCTCGGACATTATGTACACCCTCTCTATACTAATTATTGATCATTTATTCAAATATTCAAGATCATTTGCCGGCTTTTTGCCCTTGCGGTGTTGAAGTTTTCGAGAATCCCGCCGTAGGAATCCAGAGGGCGAGCGTGGCCCATGCGCCTTGGCAGGTACTGCACACTGAAGAATTCTACACCGGATTCATAGAAGTCTGGGAGAACCGCAGTGATGATACGGTATCCCGGCGAATCAAAGGGGTTGAAGAAACCGATGCACCGGGTAGGCAGGCACCGGCGCCCGGCGGCGTGGTTTGAGCATTACTGTTGGCAACGGTAAGTCCGGTGCCGCCTTGATCCTGTCCGGGCGGCCCGGACAGGCAGCTAAAGTACACGAGCGTGTCAGGGGGACGTGTCAGCTTGCTCAGGCAAAACCACCAGTTCGTATATGCCGGCAAAGGTATCTGCGATCTCATCCTGTCTGCCTTCAGGGATGGCTATGGTGTCCGGATTGCCGTCTGACACATATCTCGTTCCCGAACTCTCAAGGTAGTTAAGCCATTTGGACAGCTCTTCTTCAGACCCGCGGATCCTGGGGATCGCCGCCCTGTTGAAACCCTGGTGGTACGGTGAAGGGGCAGGTTCGGCCCCAACCAGGAGCACACCCAGGTTTTCATAGGGTATCCCCTGATACTCCCCCGCCAAAAGGTATTGCTTGTTAGCAGGGTCCCGAGGGTAACTGCCGTAAGGAAGCGCCAAAGACAAGGGCCTTTGCCCCGTGAGCTTCTCGATTTCAGCCGACAGCCTTCCCAATTCCGTCTGGATCACGTCAGCCGTCGCATCCCGCAGGTCCCTGTGGTTGTACGTGTGGTTGCCTATTTCCATCCCCCACTCAAGCAAGAGCTCTAGCTTGTCAACAACTTCATCCGGCACTTCAAAGGGGGCCGGAAAATCCACGAAGAAGGTGGCGGAATGCCCAAAACCAGGGCGCTGCCTTGAAAACTCCAGGAGTATCCCAACTGCCGAATCAGGGTCAGGCACCTTGCGTTCAAGGCTTATCCCAGTCTCGCTGTGCTCACATTCTTCAGTGATCAGCCTAAGCTGGCCGATGGTGGCATCGTCAAATGTAATCACCAGCGGGCTCACTCCCGCGGGCAGATCAAGCTCACCCTTGAGATAAGCTTGGAGGGGCACAAGGCTGTAACCCAGTTGATAAAACCGCTCAAGGTCACGCCTGAAGTTGTCGGGAGTCCTCACCCATTCCGATTCAGGTTCCCCTATGACATGGTACATGATGATGGGGACGGTCCCCAACTCATTGGGCCTCTCGGCCGCTTGGGACAGTCGCGCCGCCCGCTGCTCCTCAAGGGGAGATAACTGCCGGGGTGCGTACTGTCCGGCCTCGTTAACCTGGTCTGATTCACCCACGGGATCGTGTCCGTTGGCCGGCCTGGGAAGCACTGTAAACCCGAAAGGCTTGGCAACAAGAAGCACAGCAATGCTCAAGGCACAAACTGCGATGAGGCTCCCTACCGAGGCCCAGGGCCGCCGGCTCCTTCGTCTTGAGAGCTCGTGGTTTGGCTGGACTGAGTTCATCTGATTCCTCCGGACTACGTTCGGCAACATCCGCCTGCATACTTATGGGACGCCTGAAGCTGCGGGAAGTTCCTTCTTACCACAAATTTCGACATTTGGTGCTCAGAGCCTTGGGAGGTAAACTTTTCGCGATGCTTCTCCGATTGTAAAGGTTAGTAGAACGGCGTTATTAGAGAGAATCACAAGCTTGACGTTGCTGAAACTCGTTTAAGAGTCTGTAATAAGGGGATGGTTCAAATAGTCAAGCGGCTTCCCGCCAAATACAAGGTCTTGATTATGTTTCTCATATTGTGCGTGACTCCCACAACTATCCTGGGTACGGTGATACACAGGATGGTCCGGCAGCACCTGGATGAATCCTGCGTAACCGCCCTAAAGGTATTTGCCGAATCCAAATCCCATGAGATACACGAATACGGCCGGATGATCGATGAAGCAGACACGCTCGAACTGATGGTGTCCCAAGGCATCCAACAGGTCGGAAACACCGCACAGGCATATATCATCGACGACAACGGCAACCTGCTGACGGGCGAAGGACGAGCGCCCTGGCCTGAGCAGTCTTTGGTTGAAGCCATCTCAGAGGGTAGGGCCGGCTTCACCGGCCAAGAGAAGTACACCGGCCGGTCAGGGGAAAAGGTAACCGGATACGCCACGGTAGTCCAAGCCGGAGACCGGTTTTACGGTCTAATTGTCGAAATGGACGAGAAGGAAACGCATGCCCCCTTGGGGTCGTTGCTGAGATTGTACGTGCTCCTGGCCGTCGTTATTATCTCAGCAGGCGTGGTGATTGGACACCGGATCATAGTGGGTGTGCTCTCCCCCGTAGCCGTGGCAGCGGACACGGTCCAGAGCCTGGCCGAAGGCAAAGGCGACCTCACCCAGAGGCTGAAAGTGGACTCAGCGGCAGAAATGGGTAGGCTGGCAGCCTCTTTGAACGAGTTCTTGGATCTCATGGCTGAAATGGTGGGCAAGATCACCGTCGCGTCAGACCAACTGGCGGCTACCAGCCAGGAGTTGTCAGCCACCTCAGAGGAATCAAGCAGCATCGCCGAACAAATCGCCGAGACCGCACAGCAACTCGCGTCAAGTGCCGCCGAGCAAAGCCAGACTGCAGCTGAAACTGCAGCCGCCACAGAAAACCTGTCTCTGGCGGTCGAAAAGGTGGCAGCAGCCACCCAGGCGCAACACCACGCTGTGGATTCCATTGCGGCGATGATTTCAGGATCTGATCAGGTATTCGTCGAGGTGCTTGCGGCCCTGGAGAACGTCAGGACGGTTGCAGACGATAACACGGCCGCAGCCGGCAAAGCCGCAGATTCGATCCAAGTGCTTACATCCAGCATGTCCAACATACAGCTGGCCAACGAAAGCGCCGCTTCCCGGGTGGTCGAGCTCCACGATCTGTCTCAAAACATAAGGCAGATTGTATCGGTCATCGACGACATCGCTTCCCAAACCAACCTGCTGGCGCTTAACGCCGCCATAGAAGCGGCCAGGGCCGGCGAACATGGCAGAGGGTTTGCGGTGGTAGCCGACGAAGTGCGGAAGCTGGCAGAAAGATCCCTTGCAGAGACCAAGAACATAAGCGAACTGATCAACAGGGTGGCGTCGGCGATAGAGCAGACGGTTGCCAGCATAGAGCAGAGCACTCAGGAGATCCAAAAGGGCACCGTAGTAGCGGAAGATGCAACCGTGGTGCTGGCCGAAATCACTAGGGCGGTTTCAGGCACTCAGGAAGAAGTAGGCAAGCTGCTTACCTCTTTCGAGAAACTCAAGGAAGCATCTGAACAAACCCACACAGCGATCAATGATATCGCAATCTATGCCAACGAGAACCTGTCGGCGGTTGAAGCAATGGCCATGAGCGCGGACGAAGTCAAACGTCTTGTTGAAAACGTGGCGGCTGTATCCCAGCAGAGCGCCGCAGCCATTGAACAGGTGGCAGCGTCAATCAGGGAAATGGCATCGGCCAGCGATCAGGTATCCTCATCTGCTCAAGATCTTGCAGCCCAGGCTGAAACCCTCCAAAATATCGTAGGAAATTTCAAAGTATAACCCATCTGTGGGGAAAAGGCTCACGTGGGAGACGAGGAGGAGCAAACTCTCGCCTCCCCTTTTCTATCTCCGGGGTTCTTATCCTTTTGCGGTCTACAAGCTCCTGTGGCTTCAGTCAAACTTAGGGCCTCGCCTTGTCCCATTTTTCCCTGGCTTCCATAAGCTTTTCCCAACTGCGGTAAAGATCCGCCAGCTTGGCACGAACCTGCCCCCACTCCCTAACAGGTATTTCACCTCGGGAGTAAGTATGGGGATCGGCAAGCAACGCAACCAGCTCCTGCTCCCGCGCCTCCAGCTCGCTGATCTCAGCTTCCAGGGCCTGAATCCTCCCGTCAAGCTCCGCAATAATCTCCCTGGCAGCAAGCTGTGTCTCCAGGCAACCGGCTGTAGCGCTGCCCTCCCGTCTTTGAGTTTCCTGCCTTAGCCCGGCTTCCTGCCCCTGCGGGACTTGGGCCGCCTCACGAACCGCCTTGAACTCCGAGTAATTGCCTTGGAACACCGACACCGCTCCGTTCTCAAACCATAGGATCTTGGTGGCAATCCGGTCGATGAAATACCTGTCATGGGAAGCAAAGATAATAGTCCCTTGGAAACCTGCAAGGGCATCCTCAAGCGCCGATCTTGAGGGCAGGTCCAGATGGTTTGTGGGTTCGTCCAGGAGCAAGACGTTGGCGTCTGAGAGCACCAGCTTCAGCAAGGCCAGCCTGGATTTCTCCCCTCCTGAAAGATTCGATACCCGTTTGTTCGCATCGTCTCCTGAAAACAGAAACCTGCCCAGCAAATCCCTGGCCTCCCCCGGCGGCACCCCGAGGCACCTGACTTCGTCAAGTACCGTCCTATCAGATGAGTCAAATGAAGGATCCTGGGCGTAGTATGCTTGGCGCACACCTGCCCCCCATTTGACGGTCCCTTCATACGACTCTTCCCCCAGGAGGCACTTGAGAAAGGTGGTTTTCCCGCACCCGTTGGGGCCTACGAGAGCAATCCGCTCGCCTCTGAGCACGAGCAAGTCAACCCCACTGAACAAGGTACGGTCAAACCCTTTAGAGAACCCTTGGAGCAGCAACACTTCCTTGCCTGTATCGGTGGCCGGAGAAAGCTTCAGCTTCAAGGTAGCGTGTTGCCTAGGCTTGTCCACAGGCTTTAAGCGCTGGAGCATCTTTTCCCTGCTCCTGGCCTGTCCCGCCCTTCTGGCATTGGCTTTCCATTTTTGGATGAACAGCTGGGTCCTCTTGATAAGTTCCTGCTGTTCGGCGTATTCCTGGGCGTGGCGCCTGAGGTTCTCTTGCTTTTGCTGCATGAATGAGGAGAAGTTGCCCCGGTAGGAGGTTACTTCGCCTGCCTCAACCTCCCAGATCCTGTCCACCAGGGTATCCAGAAACCGCCGGTCATGGGAAACGATTATGATGGCGCCGGGATAGCGGCTCAAGAAGGACTCGAGCCACTCCGCCCCGCCGATATCCAGATGGTTTGTAGGCTCATCCAGCAGCAACACATCAGGTTGCGACACCAACAGCCTCGCCAGGTTGAGCCTTACCTTCTGCCCACCGCTCAAATCCCGCGCATGGAGGCGCCAGGCATCTTGCCGGAAGCTCAGCCCTGCCAGGATGGTCGCAACCTCGTATTCAAGGGCATAGCCGTTCAGGGCCTCGAACCTGCTTTGAGCCTTGGCGTATTCCCTTAGCAGCGCCACGGTATCCTCCCCGCCCGAGGCAGCCATCCTGCCCTCAAGTTCCCTCATTCTTGAAGCCGCCTGAAGCACTTCAGGTCTGCCCGCCATTGCTTCTTCAAACACCGTTGACGTGTAGTCAGGAAGCCCTTGGGAGAGATAGCCAAGGCGGACGCCTGAAGCTTTGTGGATCTTCCCCGAGTCGGGTTCCAGCTCTGCGATCACTCTGAGCAGGGTGGACTTGCCTTCACCGTTGCGACCCACCACGCCTATCCTGGCTCTGGCGGGCACTGAGAGGTTTACTGAAGCAAATATGCAGCGGGCCCCGAAATAACGGGAAACTCCGGTGATTTCGATGAGTGCCATTTGGAAAACCTCCCTGGAAAACATATGTTCGCATTCAAGGGCGTGAAGCAGTACCGTTGCTCAAATCCGTATTAGGTAGCCCTGAAAGCTACACATCCAGGTAAGGCTCCTTTCCCGTAGTATCTCAATGCAACTTGTCCTCAAGTGTGCTTTCTCATACTATCATCACTTGCAACACCGGGTCAATCTATGACTGGCGCCCGAACCCCCGCAGCTGCTGCCTCACTGTCCGCAGGTCCTCGAGGAACTTGTCGGCTTCCCGCCTGACGTGGTCCAACAACAAGGGCGAGGGCACGGCGCTCAGTATCCTGCATTGGAGCAGCATTTCAAAGGCTTGAGCCTTAAGGTCCCGCAATTCCCTGACAAGGGGTTCTATTTCCTCTGCGAATCTGAGTGCGCGGTTGAAGTAATCGGGACGGGGATCTGACATTGACTGTAGGTCCCTGGCCGTCTCAAGGGCGTCGTCAAACCTGATCCTGATACCTTCCAACACTCTGATCAGGTCCCGCTCTGACGGGTCCAAAAGCTGCCTGATGAAATCGATGTGCTCCCTCATGATGCGCAGCCAGAACACCAGGGTCTCAATAAGCTCTGTAAGCAAATAAGACCCTGGCTGCCACAGGCTGCCCGTCCTCAGCACTTCCAGGAAGCGCACCGCTTCCCTCCTGATATGGTCTATAAGCAGGGGGAACAGGTTGGCGTACATGTCGCACTGAAGCTGCATCCGCAAGACCCGTGCTTTGAACTCAATCAGGTCCGATACCACCGCAGCAATTTCTTGAATCAACCTCGAGTCAAGGTTCCTGCGGGCCATCAGTACATCTTCCAAGGCTGAAAGCTCGTCAAACAGACTCTGGGCTTCGTTGATCAAATCCGCCCGATCGCAGGGCAGGCCCAGCCTTATAAAAAGAGCGTGCTCCTTGAATATCCTTATCCAAAACCGGCTTTCTTGTAACAGGTCAATCCGCCCGTCACCCCTGTCCTCCGGCATGGCAATGCCCCCTTTCCTTCTGATCTTTCCATTATATGTAGGTGACTGATGGTGTGATAACAGGGGCCAATGGCACACCCATGCTTCTTCTGGTATGATATTGGCGGCTTGGCCTGTGCAAAGCCGGCGGGATTTTGCATCAGAGGAGAGATTAAGTGAAGGAATACGATAACAGGAAGCTATTCCGGCCGAACCTCGTGCCGTCAACCCTGTCAAAGCAAGATTTTGAGAAGGTATACGCCCTGCTCGACGTGACCCCCTTGGAGTTTGACTGCGGAACCCTCTGCGGGAAACTGTGTTGCCGGGAGTACGAGCCTGGGGTCGGGATGTATCTTTTGCCCGGTGAAGAGCAGATGTTCTCCATGGAGGAACCTTGGCTGAGATGGGCCTTTGTCAAAGCCGGCGAACACGATTTCCCGCCGGATTGGAAGGACGATGTGGCCTTCATAATGTGCAATTCTGACTGCCCCAGGGATAAACGTCCGGTTCAATGCAGGACCTTTCCCCTTATGCCCTATCTCACCCCTGAAGGTGAGCTTCAGGTCAAATTGGACGCTCTTTCAGGGATTCTCATATGCCCGCTTGTGAAGCAACCTCATACTTACCCGCTGAAGCCTGAGTTCTATACAGCGGTCCTGTCTGCATGGAGAATCCTCATAAGGGACCCTCTTATACGCAGCGATGTATGGCGCCAATCCAGGCTCCTGGATCAAGAAGAATCATCTGTGTGGCGCGGCCTACTTGGCCGGTAGTGACCACGGTCACCTGCTCAATGACAGATATACAGGAAACCTTGTCCGCTTCTGTAAATAAGCCCTCTTTAGGCATGGCGCTTCCATTTGCTTGAAGGATAGGGCATAATACTTGCAGGACGCAGACGAGATCTGATATCGAGGAGTGAAGCGCGTGAAGAAGGAACTCAAAGGAACCAGGACCGAAAAGAACTTGATGGAAGCTTTGGCAGGAGAATCTGAAGCATTCGCCAAATATACCTTCTTCTCCGGAGTGGCCCGAAGAGAAGGGTATCATCAGATAGCCGCAATCTTCGACGAAACCGCTTACAACGAAAAAGAGCATGCGAAGGTGTGGGCCAAATTTCTGGGGCTCATAGGGGATACCAAACAGAACCTGAAGCATGCCGCTGACGGAGAAAACTACGAGTGGACCACCATGTACAAACAGTTTGCCGTAGTGGCCGATGAGGAAGGTTTCCCGGAAATCGCCAAGAAGTTCCGCGAAGTGGCATCAGTTGAAGTAAAGCACGAAGAACGCTACAGAAGACTCCTTGAACGGCTGGAGACAGACTGCGTGTTCAAGAGGCCCGAGCCCATTAAATGGCATTGCAGGAACTGCGGCTACATTCACGAAGGCCCCGAGGCGCCTGAGGTTTGCCCGGCATGCGATCACCCGAGGAGCTTCTACCAACCGGCACCCGAAAACTACTAGACCGGCAGTTGTGGCCGTGACTACTCCGGGAGGAGGCATAGGCGGCCTCCTCCCGTTCATATGACTGCCCCGCGGCTTTGGAGTTCAATCCCACTTGGTACGTTCCACAACCGACGATTCCGACATGACAGCCAAGCTGATCCCCCTGTGAAGCCCTGGAATCCACCTTAGGAAATACGCGTGTACCACCACCTCTGCCTCTACCACCACACGCGGTGCATCCTTGGACGAGTTATCCACAGATGCGGCGATGCTTACCTCGCTGAACAGGTTCTCCATGCTTTCCAGGTTGCGTCTTGTATACTCAATTGCTCTTGCCCTGCCCCGGTCTTCGTCTATCAACACAGTGCCTTGGGCAAGCAAGTCCCAGTCCAGTTCCTGACACCCTGCCAGGGCACCGAGATCGCAAGCGGCTTGAGCCAGCCGCCTGGCGGCAAACACCACACCCAAGTCCGCAACAATCCCGAGGCTCAGAACCGCCACCGGCAGAAACAAGGTCACCAAGGCGATGACAGCACCCTTCTGACAGACAAGTACAGCGATGGTCCGCCTCTGGCATGAACACCCTGCTTTCCCCGGTGTGCAATCATTCCCTGGGCACAAATTCACTCCGAGTCACCGCCCTTGCCCTGAGGGTTATCCTGTTGCCCGCAATGGCCGAGACCACAGGTGACTTCACCCGGTAGTCATAGGATAGGCTTACGTATATGTCGCTCCCGTATATGGCCTCCTTGGGCTTGACGGTAAGCTCTATCAAATCCGGCTCAAGCCCTGTCGATTTGATCACTGAATCCACCCGTTCCATGGCCTTGGCCACGTAACCACCTTCAACCGCACATACCCTGGCGATCTCCCTGGCGGCCGATGCCAGGGCCAGCTTTGCGTTGAGCAACAGCCCCAGCTCAAGTATGGCGAACAAGACCAGGATGAGGGTGAACAACACCAGCACGAACTCGGCAATCGCTTGGCCCGATTCATCCGAAAGCTCAAAAGCCGCCCCGCTTCCCGACATGGCCTTGCCGCCTGACTTTGTCTGGCTTCCCGGTCTTGCCGTACCTCTCGACCCTCTTGAACCTGCCAATGGGACACCTCCGATTTACGGCCCAGGGATGGTGGGGGCATCGTTGATCCCCTTGATTATCAGATCCAGCTTATCCTGAAGTGCGCCAGTAAGCTGCCCCAACACCGCGATCAAAGCAACCACAACAACTGCCAGGAGTATTGCATATTCGGCAATGGTTGCACCCTCCTCGTCCCTGGAAAGCCGTCTGAGCCGGTCTACAGCCTTTTTTCTGAAGTTCATCGCCTTTACGTATAACGCCGCCAACACAGTTGTCCACACCCCCATTTGCATGGTTGTTTTTGTAAAAGCCCCTGGTTACGGGACCTGTGTGCCTGGCATACTCGTGAACCTTGGTCACCATCCGGCTCCTATGAACGAAAGCACATGGGGCATTACCGAGATGATCAGCACAGGAGGTAACAGGAATATCACGGTGATCACAGACAACTTGACGGGAAGGGAGTTGAGTTTGCTCTCGAAACGCTGCTTTTCCAAAGTGTAGTATTCGGCAGCCAAGGCTTCAAGCACACTTGCAACAGGCGTCCCAAGAGATTCCGCCTGGGCAAGAGTGGCCCTAAGGCGCCTTGCTTCGTCGATGCCGTCTTTCTCCATCGCAGCCAAGGCCGCCGGTAGGGACATGCCGCTGTGCAGCCGAACTACCACTTTTTCCAGGGATTCTCTCAACGGGCCATGTGTCCTGGCAACGCATATTTCAAAAGCATGTAGAAGGTCCATACCCGCCGACACTGCCACAGCCATGCTCTCCAGTAAGGTGGGCCACTGGGCCAGGAAGGCCATTTGCTTGCGCTTGCGGTCGAAATTGCTTGTAAGCAGGCGGGCCAGGATGTGATGTGGGCCCGCGGATCTTACAGGCGCTGACCCCAGACGGCTGTCTCGGCGATGCAGGGCCAATCCGCTGAGTAACCCTGCACATGTGCCTAAAGCCCCCGCTATCATCGCTAGGTCCCTCATGGGGCCTTCCCACCCCTTTCCGGCTCCGGCCGGGGCCTGGCATAGGCAGTGGAAGGATACACAGAGCCTAAAGCTATCCTTATCAAGACTCCTCCCACAGCCCATAGCAGCAACCCTGCTATGACCAACGGCCGGCCTTGTAGAGACGCTACAAACCCTCGGATCAGCTCGGGATCGTGCCTGAAGGTGAAAAACCCGATGATCCACGGTAATGCCAGAAGCAGCCGGGATGTGAGCCTTGCCTCTGATAACCGTGCATTCACTTCTCCGCGAAACATGCGTCTTCTTCTCAGTATTTCAAACAACCGCCAAAGCAAACTTGCGGTATCACCGCCGCTTATAGCCCCGATCTCCAATATGGCGGCTATCATGTACAGTTCACCGTCTCCGTCTGCTGCCATCTCCAGCGCTTTGGTGATGGGTACTCCCGTCTCGTAGAGCTGGTAAGCTTTGCGGAGCTTCTTGTGGGCGGAGGATGTTCCTTCCTGGGAGATTGAGCTGATTGCTTGGACCAGGGTGTTTCCGGCGCGTACCTGGAAAGCCAGGTCTGAACACACCTCATCCCACGGCAAATCCCCGGTCCTCCTGAACCGGCCCGACTTCCTGAACCTCCCAAGACGCCCGGCAGATCCGGACCCAGCTCCTCCATCGGGCTCAAGCGCTCGAGGCAAGCCCCACAATGGGGCTCTTGTCAAGTCCAGGTCCACGAGGGC
>JAAZEL010000043.1 GCA_012512325.1 Candidatus Fermentithermobacillaceae bacterium
ACCTAAGAGTACCTTCGCTGATTGCAACACTGGCAACTGCTGTTGTCATCGACGGCTTGTCCTTGTTGTATTCTGGTGGATACCGTATCTATCAAGGCATGACCAGTGGCTATATTTTCATCGGTAGAGGGCAATTGCTCGGAATCCCAGTGCCCATTCTGATTATGGCGCTATGGGCTGCGGTGGTCTGGGTGCTGTTAGCACGCACTACCTTGGGCAGGCGAGTATATGCCGTTGGGATGAACCCCATCGCGGCGAGATTGAGCGGGCTTAACCCCGGCGTCTACCGTATTCTTGCCATGATTGCCTGTTCTGTGGGGGCAGCCATAGCATCCAATATTGTGGTGGCACGGATAGGAGCCGCTGAGCCCTTCGCACAGTTCGCCTTGGTGATAGACGCATTTGCTGCCGTGGCCATAGGAGAGACCGTGCGTCTAGAAGGAAGGCCCTACATGTTTGGAACGCGCGTGGGAGTACTTACGCTGGCTGTTTTGAGTAACGGGTTGACCATGTTGGGAGTGGAGTTTCATCTACAGAATATCTTCAAAGGTATCTTGATCCTAGTGGCCGTGGTCGGGAACGCGGTTATTGGGAGAAGGAGGGCTTGACATGGAAGAAAGCTATGCTGTGTCAATGCTAGGAATTACCAAACGCTTTCCAGGAGTTACAGCCCTCAATGGAGTGGACCTACGGGTTCGAAAGGGTGAAGTTCATGCCCTGTTGGGCGAGAATGGTGCAGGCAAATCAACGTTGATCAAGATTCTCTCGGGCGTATACAGACAGGATGAAGGCGAGATTCAGATAAACGGGAGCCCTACCGTGATTCGAGGGCCCGAAGATGCTCGGGAAAAAGGAGTCAGTGCGATCCATCAGGATCTGAATTTGATCCCGTTCTTCGACGCTACCCAAAACATATTTGTGGGGCGGGAACGCGATTCCTCAAAGGGCCTGCTTTTGGAACGTAGGAGAATGAGTGAGCGGGCTAAAGCGCTTCTCGAAGACCTGAACATAGATATTCCAGTAAACCGCCCTGTTCGTAAGCTTACTGTTGCCCAACAGCAGATGGTAGCCATCGCCCGAGCTCTCTCAGAGAACGCGCGTATTTTGATTATGGATGAACCAACGGCGATGCTGTCTGGGCGTGAGATCCGACAGTTATTCTCGATAATTGAACACTTGAGAAAGAGTGGCGTGACGATAATATACATCTCACATCGGCTAGAAGAAGTGCTCGACATAGCTGACAGTGTAACTGTACTGAAGGACGGAGTCGTGTCTCTCTCCTGCAGCATCGAGGAAGTAACGCTGGAGCAGATTATTGAGGCTATGGTTGGGGGTAAAATGGACCAGCAATTTCTTGAACGGGTCTCAAGAATTGGTTCCGAGTTACTGCGGGTTGAGGACTTGAGCGATGGGCGCCTCGTAAAGGGAGTTAGCCTAAGAGTTCGAGCCGGTGAAGTTGTGGGTATTACAGGAACTGTGGGCGCAGGAAAGAGTGAGATAGCAAGAGCAATCTTTGGGGCAAGTCGTTCCGCGGGAAGGATTTGGGTAGAAGGCAAAGAGGTTAACATACGGTCTCCGAGGGATGCCATCGCGGTTGGTTTGGCTCTTGTTCCCGAAGATAGGCGAGGCCATGGCTTAATCGTGGAAGAGAGCGTGTCGAGTAATATAGTCCTGCCGTTTTTAAGCCGCTTAGCTACTTTTGGGTTTGTCAACCGTGTCGCGGAAAAGGAAACCGTCGTCCGGCTTGTTGACAGTTTCCGTGTTCTTACTCCCAGCATTAAGCAGAAAGTGATGTTCTTGAGCGGAGGTAACCAGCAAAAAGTAGTACTGGCAAAATGGTTCGGGGCCAAGGCCAGAGTATACATCTTGGACGAACCTACTCAAGGAATTGATGTGGGAGCCAAGAGGGAAGTGTATCGATTCATAAATCAACTTGTAGAAGAAGGCAACGGGGTTCTGTTCATCTCTTCGGATATCCCCGAGGTTATTGGCGTGGCAGATGTGACATTGGTTGTAAGTAACGGAGAAATCGTCGCCCGATTCGGGCGCAATGAGGCGACCCAAGAAAAAGTCTTAATGGCTATGCTGGGGTCAGGTGCTGGAGGTGACCAATGTGCCAGGAGGGATTAGCAAATTAACTAACTATCGTGAACATCTGTCGAAATACGGTACGTTCGTGGGATTACTTGTGCTCATAGTTGTCATGTCAACAGTATCTCCAAGATTCCTCACTATCAGCAATTTGATGACATTACTGACTCAGATATCTATGTTGAGTGTTGTGGCGGTCGGGGTTACTCTGGTTATTATTTCGGGCGGTATTGATGTCTCTAC
>JAAZEL010000044.1 GCA_012512325.1 Candidatus Fermentithermobacillaceae bacterium
ATAGCATAAAACCGTTTATAACATTCATATGTGTACGCAGCCTGGATAATAGTTGATACTATTTCCAGTATGGGATTGGAGTGGTAATTTTATACAGGTTCCCGTGACTGGCCGGCGATATCCCGGACGGTATCTAAAATCTCGTGATTTTCTTATAATGAACCCGGGAGGCATTTGAGTGAAAGACGGCGGTTTCAGAAAAGTACAACAAATTCTCCTCGTTATACTGCTCCTCAATCTCTTGGTAGCAGGAGCAAAGATCTTCGTGGGCTCGGTTATCAAGAGTGCCGGCATGACCGCTGACGGCTTCCATTCCCTTTCAGACGGATTTTCTAACGTTGTGGGCTTGATCGGTGTTTACTTCGCTTCCCAACCTGAAGATGATAGACATCCATACGGACACAACAAATTCGAAACGTTGGCAGGCATGCTCATTTCGATCATGCTGTTTCTTGCCGGCGGAAAGGTGGTCTTGGGAGCGGTCCGGAGGTTCAGGGCGCCCATCATCCCCGAAATAACGGTGGAAAGCCTCTTGTTGCTGCTTGTTACACTGGTGATCAATATCGTTGTCTGTGTTGTGGAATATAGGAAAGGCGAGGAACTCAACAGCCAGATCCTCATCTCAGATTCAATGCACACCCGAAGTGACATCTACATATCTGCAGGAGTCTTGATAACCCTGGCAGGTATCAGGTTCGGGCTACCCGCGGTTATCGACCCTATTGTGTCATTAGCCGTAGCCGGCTTTATCCTACATGCAGGCTATGAGATTTTCCAGGAAACCAGCGGCGTGCTCCTGGACAGTGTAGCCGTTGATTCGGGAGCGATACGGGAGATTGTCATGGGTTTTGAAGACGCAAGGGATGTTCACGATATCAGGAGCAGGGGGAGCAGAAACAGTCTGAGCATTGACTTACACATAACCGTCGATCCCAAGCTAGACGTTGAAACAGCCCACAAACTCGTCCACGACATAGAAGATGCCGTCAGGGGGAAATTCGGCGCCCATGCGCAAGTGATAGCCCATGTGGAGCCTGATGAGGAAAACGGCACTTGAGTAAGATAGCTGAAAGCCAGGTCGCCCTTGCCGCAACCGATGTCGAGGCAAGTATCTGCGTCATCCGGAACGAGATCGACGATCTCACTGTAATAACAGCTGTTGTGGTTCCATTTTGGGTCGTCGAGTTCCGCTATCTCGTTGAAGTCGCTTTTCACCAAGTCATAGTCTTCCATGTCCCTTTGCCTCTTGTTCGTTTTTTCTTTCATGTGTTCCCCGCCTATGGGAGATATTTTTGCGTCACATGTGCCTCCCCTTTGACACAATACCGGCGATCGTTGGTTCCCTCCGATGGGGCTTCATTCCCTCAAACGCTGATACCCGGTAAATTGTTCCCGGACTCGGGACTAACTCACAACCATGTATTAGCGCTCCCAAAGAGGAAGGCAAGTGGGATGTTAAGTGTCAACCCGTCAAATCGAGTCGGAAGTTTGGATTGTGGGGGCCCGCTCGATCGATAGCGGTACTCATAACTGCCAACAGTGATCTTCTCAGTAAGCGCTTCGCCATCCAGCGGCTTTCTGAGTTCTACGAGGTTTAGCACATCGTAACCCCGCTTCAGCAGGAATGATATCATCTTATGGTTATTGGGATGCACCCAGTTGTAAACGGTGCTTTCTCCCAGCTCCCTTGCGAGTTCTTCTGCCTTCCTGTACAGCTTTGAACCTATCCCTTTCCTTCTGGCACTCTCTTAAACGAATAGGGATTCCGCCCACACCACGTCGCCGTCAACCCTGCAGACCAGGTACCCCAGCAAACCGCCATTACCGTCTTTCGCAGTGTCTTCAACGATAGACGCGGTGTCTTCCGCGACAAATATGGGAAAGCCCGCCTCCAAGTACTCATCGAACTCTTTCCGCGCCTGCTCTATGTCGGGGTCGGCGCTAATCCCCTTGAGCTGTTTCAGTTCCGCCCTGAACTGGGCTATTAGCTTGGCTATCTCTTCTTTGTCAGCTGCCCGCGCGGCCCTTATTATCAACCCACTCACGACACAATCACCCACGTTTCCACGTCTTCACCGGGCACCGGGTACGCTACAGGACCGCGCTGTCTGCTTTGTACATATCCGTAAGGATAAGGCCCGTCCGCAACCGGCTCCCGATGCTCTTCGGAGGTAGGATTATTCGATTGCTTTCTCATAGCGGAGTTCTGTCAATCTCTTCCCTATCGTGAGCTCTTTTGCTCTACCGTCGTGCTCAAAACCCAGCTTTTCGTAGAACCTTCTTGCGTTGAGATTCTCTTCAAGGACCCATAAGGTTGCTTTCTTGTAGCCCCTGTTTTTCAGTTCATTTAGTCCCCAATCCATGAAATAAGAGCCTATTCCTTTATTCCAATACTCCGGCAACAGGTAAATACCCCATATTTCACCACAACTATCATCTTTGTCTTCATCTCTGCATGCTCCGATACACATCAAACCAACCGGTTTGCCATCTGCAAATATAAGAAAATTCTCTTCCCGTCCTTCTGATAATGCCTGTTCAAAGCGTTTCTGCCTTTCATCAGCACTTATGTTATCCAGTATCGTATCAGGCACTATGCCCCTATATGCCGTTTTCCACGCACTAGAATGGATTTCTGCTAATGCCCTAGCGTCATTGAGACGTGCAGCACGGATCTCATACATCGGATGAATCACCTGATTCGCACGCAAACAATAGGGGTTTACCTGGTTCGCACAACCCTGGTAATCACCTATACCTCACTGCGGCCCTCCAGCGCCCTGGCAAGGGTAACCTCGTCAGCGTAGTCCAGGTCAGCACCAAAGGGAAGTCCCCGCGCCAGCCTGGTTACCTTTACACTCAGAGGCTTAAGCAGCCTGGCCAGGTACAGGGCGGTGGTTTCGCCGTCGAGGTCGGGATTGGTGGCCAAGATTACTTCTTTCACCTTGTTGGGATTGTCCTTCACCCTGGCAAGAAGTTCCTTCACCCTGATATCGTCCGGGCCTACCCCTTTCAGGGGCTCTATGTACCCGTGCAACACGTGGAACATGCCCTTGTACCCGCCGACCCTTTCTATGGCCAGCACGTCCTTGGGATAACCTACGACGCAGATGGTGGAAGCGTCCCGCTTGGGATCCTGACAGATACCGCACGGATCGATGTCGGTGAGGTTGCCGCACACGGAGCAATACCCTATGGTGTCCCTGACTTCAGCCAGGCTGTCGATGAGCATGTCGATGGAGGATTTCCCGGAAACAACCAGATGAAATGCCAAGCGCTGCGCCGTCTTGGGCCCGATTCCGGGCAGCTTGCGCAGCTCGTCTATCAAATCGGCAATCGCCTTGGGATAGTTCTGCATGGGCTCACCATTTCAGGGGCATGTTCATGCCGCCCGCCACCTTGGCCATCCGTTCCTCGCTGACCTGCCTTGCCTTGGTCAGAGCCGCATTCACGGCAGCGACCACCAAATCCTGCAGCATCTCTATGTCATCAGGATCCACGACATCAGGGGCTATTTCAACCGTCCTTACTTCAAGTCCGCACGTTACCGTAGCTTTAACCATTCCTCCGCCCGAAGTGCCCTCAACTTCCTGGTTGGCCAGTTCTTCTTCTATCCGCTTCATCTCCGCCTGAAGCTTTTGGGCTTCTTTCATCAACTTCTGCATATCGAATCCGCCGGGTCCTGGAAATCTTGGCATAGTAAACTCTCCTTCCTAAGTAACCTTGCCGTCCAAAATATCTACTGCGGCTCTGACCAGAGGATGCGATTCATCACCCATACCGCCGTCAGCACCGCCTTCGCCTTTGTGATTATTGAGCACCTCCACACATAGATCCAGCTTGCGCTTGGTCAGTCTCTCAAGGTATTTCTGCACTACCTGCTTATGTGGCTGAGAAAGGATTTGTTCCATGTGGGTAGCATACCCTTGGGGATAGCCCAGGACGAGTAGTCTGTCATCATCCACCCTCAAGGGGCGGGCAGGCAACAGGTAGGCCCGCGCCTGGATCTTCCTGTCTTTCTGCAGGTGCTCAAGCAACAAATCCCATACACGGGTGACAGTTTCAAATAACCCGCCGGTCTCGGGCAGAGGTTCATGGGATTCAGGAGTTGCCTCTGACGCACCCCCATCAGCGGGATCGCCGGAAACCGAAGCTGCACCTGCGTCAAATTCCCCATCCCCTCCGTCTGCTCGCGCGCGTTTACGCCGCCTGGTGGAAGCCGCCGCTTCCCCTGTGGCGACCAGGGCCCGGGGCTCGGATTTCCGCATCCCGCCAGCTTCCTCTTGATCATCAAGCAACAGGCCCAATAAGCTCATATCCACCACAAGCCTGGGATTATCGCTGTTACGCATCTCAGACGCTGCGCCCGACATGGCTTGCAGGACTCTTATCAACATATCCTCGGAGAGGGTCCGGGCAAGGGCAGACATGGTTTCAACTTCCTGACGGGTCCTCCCCAGATCCGCTGTACTTCCCCCAGACGTAGCCAGGAGCAAGTCGCGGGCATACGCACCGATCTCGTGGCACAGCTCGCCCATGTCTTTGCCCCGCTCTGAGCATTCTTTGGTGATGCTCAAGAGCCTCGCGATGTCCCTTGCCGCTATGGCGTTGAAAAACTCGCCCATGGTTTCTGACGGAGCAGCCCCCAGGACCTCCCGCACATCCACTTCCAGCACCTTTCCGTCACCGTAAGCCAGGCACAGATCAAGCACCGACAGGGCGTCGCGCATGGAGCCTTCGGCGGCTCTGGCCACCAGCCTGAGGGCGCCTTCTTCCCACTCGGCACCCTGAGATGCCAGGATTTGCTCCAACCGGCTTTCTATGTCCCTAATAGAAAGCCGCCGGAACTCCAGCCGCTGACAACGGGAAGTGATGGTCACAGGGATCTTGTGGGGCGCGGTGGTGGCGAGGATGAAAATCACGTGGGCCGGGGGTTCTTCCAGGGTCTTGAGCAGGGCGTTGAAGGCTTCCTGGGTGAGCATGTGGACCTCGTCGATGATGTATACCTTGTACCTGCCCATGACAGGCAAGTACCTTACGCTCTCCCTGAGGCTCCGCATCTCGTCAATACCCCTGTTTGACGCGGCGTCTATTTCCATTACATCCACGGAAGTGCCTGCGGAAATGGCCTCACATGGGTCACATGCATTGCACGGCTCGGAGTCTTGCAGCTTGGTGCAGTTGACTGACTTCGCGAGGAGCCTTGCTACGGTGGTTTTCCCTGTTCCCCTCGGCCCTGAAAACAGATAGGCGTGGGACACCTTGTTTTCGGCAAGTGCGTTTTGCAGGATCTTGATCACAGGCTTTTGGTTGACCACATCTTCCCATCTGTTGGGACGCCAGGTGCGGTACAGGGCCGTGTAGGACAAGACTCATTCCCCCGAAATTGAGATCCCTGTAGGCAATACCGAATTGGCCGTGCACCTATCTCCGAATGCCCTCCCCAAGCGATACCGGGCATGGCTGGCTCCAGCCAGGAACCCCTGCGGCACATGAGAATGACCGCTTACCGCTGCTTCCTCCCGGACCTGACGGGGTTCACGGGTTCCCATTGCGCAGGACCCGGCCTTCAACGCTGCCCGTGCCGGCCGGCCTCAAAAAGGGTCACCCTCGGATAGGCTTCAACCCCGCTATAGCGGATTGCGGGTTACAGGGCACCGCTAACTCCCCGTCTAGCACGGCCAAGCTTTTGAGCAAGGTCAAGACTTCAAGGTCAAAGTTCAAATGGCGGAGGGAGTGGGATTTGAACCCACGAGACGCTTAACAC
>JAAZEL010000045.1 GCA_012512325.1 Candidatus Fermentithermobacillaceae bacterium
ATACAAGATCCTCAGAACCTGGGTTCTATCTGCAGGGTTTCCCATGCCATGGGAGTTCACGGCCTTGTGGTTCCCAGAAGAAGGACCGCCCCTTTTGGGGAAGGTGCTTTCAAGGCTTCGGCGGGGGCTTTGTTCTATTTGCCTGTCAGCGAAGTTCCAAACATCCACTGGTTTGTGCAATGGTGCAAGAAGCACGGCATATGGGTATGCGGCTTGGAGGGGACGGCGGAGACAAGTGTGTGGGAGACGGACCTTACCGTTCCCATAGCGCTCATAGTGGGCAGCGAAGGCAGAGGGCTCTCCAGGCTGGTGCGGGAACGGTGCGATTACTTGGCGCGAATCCCCATGCTTGGCAAAATAGACAGCCTGAATGCGGCCGTTGCCTGCGGTATGGCCCTTTATGAAGTACAGAGACAGAGGAACTCCCCGCGGGATTAGTCCGGCAACCAGAGTATCGGTTGATTTTTTGTGGACAAGGCACGTATAATATGTTTGTCCAGGCACCACAAGTCCAATCGGGAGAGGCTGACATAATCGGTAAAGACCGGGGGAGGGGTGCTGTTTGCCTATTGACCCTCAAAATGATCTCTACGCAGTATTTGACCAGATGGAAGACGAAGAAATAGTTGACGTAGCACGTACAGGTTCAACGGAAGCACAAGAATACCTGATAAACAAGTACAAGAGTTTTGTAAGGGCGAAGGCCAGATCCTATTTCCTCATAGGGGCGGATCGCGAGGACATCATCCAAGAAGGAATGATAGGGCTTTATAAAGCGATAAGAGATTTCAGAGCTGAAAGGTTGGCATCCTTCAAAGCGTTCGCCGAGCTATGCATCACGAGGCAGATTATTACCGCTATCAAGACTGCCACGAGACAAAAGCATATCCCGCTGAATTCGTATATCTCGCTTAACAGGCCTATCTACGACGAAGACTCGGACAGGACTCTTCTCGATATCATGCCGGGCAACCATGTGTTGGATCCGGAAGAAGTGGTCATCAGTTCTGAAGAGATTGGGAACATGGAAGAGAAGATCACTGAAATCCTGAGCGAACTCGAATGGCAAGTGCTCAACTCATATCTCGACGGAAAGTCGTACCTCGAAATCGCTGATGAACTGCAGCGGCACGTCAAATCAGTGGACAATGCACTTCAAAGGGTAAAGAGAAAGCTGGAACGCTATCTCGACTCCAAAGATGCAGAGAACGACAGCGAGTATGCATCTTTGAGACAGCAGTAAGCGCCAATTCCCATGATAACGCGGAGGTCTGGCTTCTGTATTGACATTGCTGTCCCCAGCAGGTAATATAAGTCTTGCCTTAGTGTGAGCCAGCGTAGCTCAGTTGGTAGAGCAACTGACTTGTAATCAGTAGGTCGTCGGTTCGAGTCCGTCCGCTGGCTCCATTCTATGTCCCCCCTGTTAGGTGCAGTTGGCAGATTTTTCATCTTGACAAATTCGTCACAGTACCGATAATATAATCGTACTATGCGGCCTGGTGCTCTTTCGGGGGCGCCAAGGTGACTATGCGAGAGGGGCTGCCACTGGCGGCCTACTCTTGTTTGAGGGCCACACAGTTGATGACTTCGTGGGTAATCTCCAATCTCTCGTCTGCTAAGAGCCAAAGTTCATCGTGGTAAGTACGTTTGGGACCATGTACTAGCCTTACCAGGACTCCTCGGTCTTTTACGAAGTTTATGGCGGGGATGAGGTCACTGTCGCCACTTACAATGGCTATGATGTCCACTCTATGTCCTAGCGCTAACGTTGCAATATCAAGACCGAGCTGAAGGTCAACACGTTTCTGTACGAAAACCGGCTCATCCTTCGTTCCACGACATTCCAAACGTCCTTGTCTAACAGTGAATCGGTCTAGGCATTCAAGGGCACGGACAAAAGCTTGCATCCTCGACATTTTCTCACGTTCTTCGGGTGTGGGTTTTTCTGACTGATATGGCAGGCAGTCATAGACGTAAGCTCTGAATAGATCGTCCCCTCGGCTTATCCACTCAACAAACTTCCTATAGTCGATGCGGGTTTCATTGAGATAGCTTTTGAGTAAACTCCGCATATACCCGTTATCTATAAAGACCGCGACTCTGTACATCGTTCAACCTCTCCCAAACCCGGTTAACTGGTTGTTCGGCGTTTTCGACGCCAAGCGATGCTGTCTCTGTGCTCAGAATAACACAAGAACATCGAGTTGTAAATTATGTTACTTGACCCATCCAAAACCGTGATTGGCACCAGATGGATTACATATCGGGTTTGACATTTCTGCAGCCCGTATTGACATCCTCTGCCAGGGGTGCTAACTATTATAGTAGTTAATAACTATCACGGTAGATACGGTCTTGTTTGACGACGTTTGACATTGCAGGAATCTGGCAACTAGGTGACAAATTCCGGAGGGTTTCAACATGGATATCGTATCCATGCTTCAAGAACTGGGCTTCACCGAATACGAAGCCAAGGTGTATTGCGCCCTGGTGAGGTTCCCCGGAAGCACCGGGTATGAAACTGGCGGCCATTCCAAGGTGCCCAGGGCAAGGGTTTACGAAGTGCTTGAAAGCCTGCAGGAGAAAGGGATGGTGTACTCCCAGACCGTAGACGGAAGGCAGCTGTACTATCCTCAGCCCCATGGCACCATGTTGTCTCAACTCACGGAGCGGCTGGCAGGGATCGCCGACACGCTGCATTCCGCCCTTGACCGCATTGCATCAGACAATCCGGAACCGCAATTTCTGGTTTTCAAGAAGAGGGATCAAGTGTTCGCAAGGGTCCGCCAGCTGTGCAGGCAGGCACGGTTCAAGCTGCTTGTTTCAGGCTGGCCGGAAGACCTGGTGGCCATCGGGCCGGACCTCAAGGCCGCCCAGGACAGGGGCGTCGAGGTGTATGTGCTTTGCTTCGGCCAAGTTGACCTTCCCGTTGATCGGATATTCCATCATACGGTCACACCCCTCCAGTACCTCCAGGTGTCTGTGATAGGCAGGTGGCTGCTGCTTGTCCGGGATGTACAGGATTGCCTGATAGTACAGGTGTCGGGAGCTGAGCAGACAGCAGGCTTGCTCAGCAAGGGCCCACTTGTGTCGTTCATAGTTGCCCAATGGATCTACCACGACATCGCCGCGCTTGTCTACGCCGAAGAGCTCAGCCGGATGCCGGATTTCACCCTGGCTCCTGAAAAACAAGCCTTACTCCAGGGGATTCTGGAGTGGAAACCCGATGATGCCGAGGGGCTTGTCGGATTGCCTGAGGACGCGCCTGAGGTCAGACAAGTGTTTGAGCAGATTGAGAAGCGGTTGGCCTCCCATCCCAGCCTCGCCGCTGAGATTGGCGGATTGTTTGAGTTCAGGATATCGGGAAAAGATGGCGGGGTGTTTCACATTGACCTCAGGGCCGGCCGCATAGAGGTGGCTGAAGGCCCTGCGCGGTCACCTGAACTCGTCCTGGAATTGTCGTCCCGTGATTTCCGAGGATTGGCCCTGGGCGTATTGCCCTTACCTGCCTTATACACCCCCGGGCGCATCAAGGTGAGGGGCAACATCACCCTGGCAGCCAAGCTTCGAGAGCTGCTCAACATCTAGAAGCATCTGGCACAGGGGGGCATTTTCATGCTGGCTTATGAGGTTTACGGGCTTACCAAAGTGTACAAGGGCGAGGTAGTGGCAAATGACAATTTGACCTTTGATATTAGGTGCGGGGAGATATTCGGGCTCCTCGGCCCTAACGGGGCGGGCAAGACGACCCTGGTACGCCAGTTGATGGGGCTTTCGAGGCCCACTTCGGGGCAGATCAAGCTATTCGGGGAGTTGTTGACCGAACACGCCATTCATCGGATTCCGTGGTACGTCAGCTATATCCCTCAAAGGCTCGGGGCGGTATCAGATCTGACAGCCCACGAAGCTCTCCGGATTACAGGTACTCTCAGGGGGATGGACTACGGTGAAGCTTCCAAGCAGGCAAGGTCACTCATAGATGAGTTCCGCCTGGCTTACCTCGGCAGACGGCGGATAGGGCAGATGTCAGGCGGGGAACAGCGTTTGGTGGCCTTGTGCATGGGGCTTATGGCCTCGCGTCCTGTGATGATCTTGGATGAGCCCACCAATGACCTGGATCCATCGTACCGCAAGCAAGTGTGGGACAAATTGAGAGAGATCAATCAGGTCCACCGTACAACCATCATACTGGTAACCCACAACGTGCTCGAAGCCGAAAAAGTGCTCCAGCGGGTAGGGATCATTAATGAAGGCCGTATTCAAGCCATGGGGACGGTTGGGTCACTGAAGGCCCGGATCGACCAACGGGTGCGGATAGATGTACGCCTCAAACGCGGTGCCGGAGCTTACGTGTCTCTTGGATTTCTGGAGAGCATGGATGGTGTAGAGGCAAGGGCATTGTCTGACGGTGATCTTGTGCTCCTGGTACCCATGGCCTCAATCCAACAAGTAATCGACCGGGTGATTTCCAATGTGGGCCTCACCCATCTCGAAGACCTGAGGATTGTCACCCCAACCGTGGAAGACGTGTACCTTCAGCTGGGAGGAGGGAAGAGACTTGACCGGGGAGCATGACATGATGGTTGTCCCTGAGAAGCCGGAGGGAGCAGCCGTGCCTAAGCCTCCCCATCCGGCAGGCACGCGTGGGCATTGGCTAAGGGCATACCGGGACCTGGTGTTCATCAGATGGACAAATATCCGCAACGAATGGTATTTCGGCGTGATCGTGGGCATGCTGTTTCCGGTTGCAATTATGACCTTCATGAGATTGAGCGGCAGCACCACAGATCCTCAGGCAGGGCTGTACGTTGCATCAGGAAACGCCGTGATGTCGCTGGTCATGGGGCCCATGCAGTCCCTCTGCAACGACCTGGCTTGGGCGAGGCAGCGGAACGATCTAGACTACTTCGCAGCGCTGCCTGTAACAAAGTTGCAGGTGACTCTGGCTTATACGACTGTATCCGGGGTTTTCATAATACCCGGCATGCTGTTTTCCATCGGGATAGGTTCATGGTGGTTCGGGTTTCCGGTCCAATGGAACCCGCTTACCCTGCCTGTGATGGTCCTGGCCTCCTTGTCTATGGCCGGATTGGGTGTGATGGCAGGCTTGCATGCACGGGGTATCCACCAGGCGAACATGTTCAACTCTGCGGTGATGCTGGTAACGGTGTTCTTGTCGCCTGTGTTGCTCCCATATGAAAACTTGCCCAAGTTCCTCCAAGTCACATCCAAGCTGCTGCCCACAAGCTATGCAGCGGCTGCCCTCCGAGGAAGCCTTTCCGGCATGCCTATGCCTGAGCTCGTGAAGTATCTAGGCATCTTGTGCGCGTTTACAGCAGGATTTCTTTATATTGGAACCAAGCGGCTGGATTGGCGGCTAGATTGACGGCTTGAAATAATGCCCGTAGCAGTGTATAATCAGAGGTGCCGCTGAAACCGGGCGGCGCTTCTTACGTAACAGCCTAATGTCCTCCTGGCGGTTGCGTAAGCGTCCAAAACATAGTAAGATACAGATTGCGTGGAGAGGTACCCAAGTGGCCAAAGGGGGCAGACTGTAAATCTGTTG
>JAAZEL010000046.1 GCA_012512325.1 Candidatus Fermentithermobacillaceae bacterium
CCTGAGGTACCTGTCCCAATAGTCCTCGGCCTTGGACTTCCATTGGTCCCGCTCAAGGGTGAGCACCTGGATCATCTCGTTCACGGCCTCATGGGAAGGCTCCTGCGCTTCCGAAGACTCCTGGGCTTCCGAAGACCCCTGGGCTTCGGAAGGTTCCTTCCCCGCCGTTTCGGGCTGCCCCATCGGAGCCTCAAACGGCTTCCTCGAAGTCTCAGGCTGCTCAACTTCCGGCATAAGTAAATCCTCTTGTCTCTTATCCATAAGCTTTACTTCCCGCTTTCCTTATCATCGGTCTTTTCCTTGAACTCTGCGTCAAACACATCCTTCTTGTCACCGCCACCCGAAGACGCGGCATGGCTTTGGGGACCCGAAGCCTGACCCTCTTGAGCTGCCTGTTTGTACAGTTCCTCCGCCAACTTGGCGGCTGCATCCCGCAGATCATCGGAAGCTTTCTTCATTCTGTCAGTGTCATCACTGTTCAGCGCCTCTCTGGCTGCAGACAAGGCCTCTTCTGCTTTGGCCTTGTCATCTGAAGATATCCTGTCGCCGACGTCTTTGAGACTCTTCTCCACTGAGTAAATCAGCTGGTCCAGTTGGTTCTTCGCCTCAATTCTCTCCCGTTGCTTCCTGTCTTCTTCCGCGTGTCTCTCAGCTTCTTCCACCAGGCGGTCAACTTCTTCCCTGGGAAGCTGGGTAGATGCCTTGATGGCGATCTTCTGCTCTTTACCTGTCCCTTTATCCCTGGCTGAAACGTTCAGGATTCCGTTGGCGTCAATGTCGAAAGACACTTCGATCTGAGGCACGCCCCTTGGCGCAGGGGGAATCCCTGAGAGGGTAAACCTTCCCAAGGTCCTGTTGTCCCGTGCCATGGGCCTCTCACCTTGAAGCACATGTATCTCGACTGTGGTCTGCATGTCGGCCGTGGTAGTGAAAATCTGGCTCTTTCTCACCGGGATGGTTGTGTTTCGTTCGATGATAGGCGTCATCACGCCGCCGAGGGTCTCAATGCCCAGGGTCAGTGGCGTCACGTCCAGGAGCACAATATCCTTCACGTCTCCGGCAAGTACGCCGGCTTGGATTGCAGCGCCCATAGCCACTACTTCGTCAGGGTTTACGCCCCGGTTGGGCTCCTTACCGGTAAGGGTCTTCACCATCTCCTGAATCTTGGGCATTCTGGTGGACCCACCGACCAGGATCACCTCATCCAAGTCTTCCACACTGAGTTTGGCATCTTCCAAGACCCTTCTTACCGGGCCGGCACACCTTCTGGTGAGGTCATCGGTGAGTTCTTCAAACTTAGCCCTGGTGAGCCTCACCTCCAAGTGGAGAGGCTGGCCGTCCCTGGCGGCGCTGATGAACGGCAAGCTAATAGTTGTCTCAAGCACCTGGGAAAGCTCGATCTTGGCTTTTTCGGCAGCCTCTATGAGGCGCTGGAGCGCCTGCCTGTCTTTCCTCAAGTCAATTCCGTAATCTTTCCTGAACTCTTCGGCTACATAGTCCACGATCCTCTGGTCGTAGTCGTCGCCCCCTAGGTGGGTGTCGCCGGCTGTAGCCAGCACTTCCACCACACCGTCGCCTACTTCCAGGAGGGATACGTCGAAGGTGCCTCCGCCCAGGTCGAATACAAGGATTTTTTCGTTTTTCTTCTTGTCCACCCCGTACGCCAGGGAGGCGGCTGTAGGTTCATTGATAATCCTCAGCACCTCAAGCCCGGCTATCCGGCCTGCGTCCTTGGTAGCCTGCCTCTGGGCATCGTTGAAGTAAGCCGGGACGGTGATAACCGCCTTGGTAACCGGCTCGCCCAGGTATTTTTCGGCATCCTCCTTGAGTTTCCGCAATACATGGGCAGACAGTTCCTCAGGCGTCAGCTCCTTGTCTATCGAAGGCACATATATGCGCACTTCGTCGTGTTTACCGCGCCTCACAGCGTAGGGCACGCGCTCGCGTTCAGCTTCCACTTCGTCGTAACGGCGGCCGATAAACCTCTTAATGGATGAAATCGTGTTTTCCGGGTTGAGCACGGCCTGGCGTCTGGCAAGCTGGCCTACCAGTTTTTCCCCTTTCTTGCTGTACGCCACAACTGAAGGAGTGGTCCGCGAACCCTCTGCGTTGATTATTACAGTCGGCTCAGAACCTTCCATCACAGCGATAACCGAGTTGGTGGTACCCAGGTCAATACCTACAATCTTGGACATAAACGCACCTCCACACCATCACAAGTTTGTCTCTCCGGGCGCATCATGGCCCGCAGCATCACGCTTCACCGTGTCTCTCTTACCAGTCCGTTCTTGGCCTCACTAGCGTCCCCACTGTGCCTGTCTTGCTTGGCGGCGCCTGGTGAATCCTGAGGCCGGCGGCTGACGTGTGTACGGATCTGAGAATCTCCCTCCTCCATGGCGATTATCACCCGGATCCCTTGCGGATTTATGCCGCACTGCCTCCAGAGATATATGATGCGGGCGAGCAACTTGAGATCGTTGCTGGAATACAGGCGGATGTTGGAATCGGTCCGGGCGGGCGATATGAGCCCTTCGTTTTCTATCTGTCTGAGGAACTGCGGTGTTTCACCAAGAAGACGCGCAGCCACTCCTATGGTGTAAACAGGTTCGTCGGGACCGTGAAAGAAATCCACGAGATCATCCCCTTGTTAAGAAACCTATTCGAAGTCAATAGCTTTCTTAATGAGTACCAATAGCAATTATATCCCAAACGGTCAAGGGATTTGTACATGGCTCAGCATGGGCACAGCCTAGGATTCGGCCAATGGGAAACCGGATTCGATGCAGAACCGGTCGAATCCGCCAGACGAAGCAACGAGTCGGCCACTTCCTAACCACCTCAGGATAGGGGTGTGACCGACTTGCGAACAAAAGCCAACAACTACTCGTTGCACTCTATTCGTCGATCTTGGCTTCAAGGCACAAGTGCTGCCTGATTAAGTCCTTTGCCACGGCAGCCGGGTAGGTCTTGCCCTCTGACAGCTGCTTCAGAGCTCCGTCAAGACTACCGTCTGCACGTGCCTTGGCTAGGATGTAGTCAACCGTATCCCGTCTTATGTTGTCTTCCAGTGCGGCGATGTAGCTCCTGGCAATCCTCTCCTCCAGCAAGCCATTCTGCTTGAGAAACTCCGAGTGCTCATCGATCTTATCCAGGAGCTCAACTACGCCTTTGCCCTGGGATGCCACCGTCTTGAGGACAGGGGGCTTCCACTGCCATTCCCTGTTCAGCCCCAGCATTGCTTCCAGCACGGCAACCGCCCTGTCGGCATCCGGGTGATCGGCTTTGTTTACGCAGAACACATCGCCGATTTCCAAAATCCCGGCTTTGATCGCCTGGATATCGTCACCCAAACCCGGAGCCATTACAACCAGAACTGAATGGGCATAGCGCATAATATCCACTTCTGACTGGCCTGCACCTACCGTTTCAACCAGTATGTAGTCAAAGCCGAAAGCATCGAAAAGGGTTATTATGTCGCCTGTATGCCGGGAGAGTCCCCCCAGGTATCCCCTGGACGCCAAGCTGCGGAAGAATACCTCATCGTCGGTGGTACGTGAGCGCACCCTCACCCTGTCTCCAAGTATGGCACCACCGGTAAAGGGAGAAGAGGGGTCTACAGCAATCACTCCGACTGAATGCCCGCGCTCGCGTATGGCTCCGATTAGGCTGTCCACCAAAGTGGACTTACCCACCCCGGGTGACCCTGTTATTCCGATGACCTTGCCACGTCCTCTGAGCTTATAAGCCTCTTCCAGGATATGCCCAGCATGTTCGGAACCGTTTTCGACAAGGGTTACGGCCCTTGCCAGGGCGGCCCTCTTCCTGTCCCGCAAACCCTGGATTATCTGATTATGCAAATACAACACCATCCCGTCCGGATTGCCGATAGACATCTTGAGTCTAAGGCCGTCGCACGGCCAGCCCCAAGGGCGCGCCACAGCGATGTACCCCACGCCCCGGCTCATGAGCTTGTCATGAACTTGCCGCAGCGGCCTGCCGGAGTTTGCTTTACCGCTTGAGGTTGGCCTTGGTATATTCCACAATATCCTGGGTGTTGGTTCCCGGGCCAAACACTTCGTCTACGCCGTTGGCTTTCAGGAACTCAACGTCCTCCGCAGGGATAATACCGCCTGCAAGCACCAATACGTCTAACTCTTCAGCGCCCTTTTCTTTCTTGAGACACTCAACCACCTTGGGAAGGAGTGTGTTGTGGGCCCCTGAAAGAATGGAGCAGGCCACCACGTCAACGTCTTCCTCCACTGCCATCCTGGCCAGCTCTTCGGGAGTCCGGTGCAGGCCGCTGTAGATGACCTCCATACCCGCATCCCTAAAGGATCTGGCAATCACCTTAGCCCCTCGGTCATGGCCGTCCAGGCCCGGTTTCCCTACGAGAACCCGGATTTTCCTATCCATCCTGTACCCCTCCTTAGGATCGCCAACTATATCCGTCTCCAAGGTCTCACATTGTTTAGTCAAATTGATCAGATTTGTCCAATTGCCATTCCCATCAGTTTCATCAATCCGATCAACCTCATTCACCGGACAACCGATGGAAGCGACTCTACGCCAGGATCTCACGAAAGCAGAGCTATCAATACCCCTGCGGCAACCGCCGTCCCGATGACCCCGGCCACGTTAGGCCCCATTGCGTGCATGAGCAAGAAGTTCTGTGGGTTTTCCTCCTGCCCCACAACCTGGCTGACCCTTGCGGCCATGGGAACCGCTGACACTCCGGCGGAACCGATAAGAGGGTTCACTTTGCCTCCGGTTGCATAATACATTAGTTTGCCCAGCAACGCCCCGCCTGCGGTGCCTCCGGCAAATGCCACTATTCCAAGGGCAATAATTTTGATGGTATCAAGGGTCAGGAAGTTCTCAGCGCTCATGGTAGCGCCCACAGAAGTTGCCAACAAGATGACTACAATATTGTTGAGCTCATTCTGGGCAGTCTTGGACAACCTATCTGTAACCCCGCATTCCCTGAACAGGTTGCCTAGCATAAGCATGCCGATGAGAGGAGCCACCGGAGGTAGAAACAGCCCAACCAAGATGGTAACAACGATGGGGAACACGATTTTCTCTGTCTTGGACACCTGCCTCAACTGGCTCATAACTGTGCTGCGTTCCTTCTTGGTTGTCAGAGCTCTCATGATGGGAGGCTGTATAAGCGGGACCAGGGACATATATGTGTACGCCGCCACAGCGATCGGGCCCAGGAGCTCCGGAGCCAGCTTCATTGCCGTGTAAATTGCAGTCGGCCCGTCGGCCCCTCCGATGATCCCGATGGCGCCTGCCTGGGGGAGGGTGAATCCCAAAGCTTTTGCCATAAGCATGGCAAGAAATACGCCTATCTGGGCAGCGGCTCCAAGCAGGATAGTCGAAGGGTTAGCCAAAAGCGGCCCAAAGTCCGTCATGGCTCCAACCCCCAGGAAGATGAGGGGCGGGAATATCTCCTTCTCTATTCCAAAGCTAAGATAGTACAACAACCCGCCTGGCATGTCCCCCTCAGGAGGATTCATGATGGGAGCAAGGGGCAGGTTGGCCAGTATGGCTCCAAAGGCGATGGGTACCAAGAGAAGGGGCTCGAATCTCTTGTATATGGCAAGGTATAGCAGCAAGATGCCGATCAGCATCATGACAACATTGCCCAAGGTAAGTTGGGAAAAGCCAGTGGTCTCCCATAGCCTTTCAACCAGTGTGCCTACGTTCATTGTGTGAATACACCTTCCTCCGGCTTAAGGTATCTAACTGTCAAGGCGGATAAGCACGTCTCCCGTCTGTACAGTCGCGCCTTGGCTCACAAGCACCTCAGTCACCGTGGCGTCAAAAGGCGCAAGGATTTCGTTTTGCATCTTCATGGCCTCGAGCAGCAACAGTATGTCGCCTTTCTTGACACTGGCCCCTGCTGCAACCTTGATCTCGGTGATAACGCCGGGGATAGGCGCTGTGACATCACCGGCTCCGGCCTGAGCGGGTTTAGGCGCAGGCGTGGCAGCAGGTTTAGGGGTAACCGCAGGTTTCTGAGGCAAAGCCGGGGGCTGGGATGGGCTTACCACGGGTTTCCTTGCCACAGCTTCCCTTTCAACACCCTGCCCGATCTCTTCAACTTCAACCTCAAACACTTCATCATCTATCTTAACCCTAAATCGCCTCACGTTAGATCCTCCTTCATTGACAATTAGATGGTGCTTGACCTATCTCAACGCATGAATCCTTGATGTCTTGCCCCATATTCCGGCATCAGAAATCCTGCGCACAAACACTGGAACTGTCTTGTGTCCCAGGTATGCATGTAAAGCAGCTACAATGGCCGCTTTACGCCGCGCATCCAGTGCATCAAAAGGTACAGGTTCTGGGTCAAGGTCCTGTTGCGCGACACTCTGTGACGCCACCTGGGTACCTGAATCGACAGAACCGGCGCCTTCTGTGGCCTTCTTGCCGTCTCCGGCTGACGCCGTCCTGTGAATCAGGTTGATCATGAATGCGATGACGATAAGCACCGCAAACACAACTGTCATGTTCACCACAGTCAGAATCAAACCGCCTGCAATGGTATCAGGTATCATCTACATCCCTCCACACGCCGCCGTCGGACAGCATGATCACAATGGTATGTTGCCATGCTTCTTACGTGATTGCTCAATCATTTTCGTCGATGTAAGCTCAAGGGCGTCTATGACCCTGGGACGGAGCTCCTGGGGATCGATTACGTCATCGATGTAACCCCTGCCCGCCGCGACATACGGGTTAGCGAACACTTCACGGAACTCCTTGATTTTCTCTGCGCGCTTGGCCGCAGGATCTTCCGCCTCGCTAATCTCTTTCCTGAATACCACATTTGCGGCACCTTCAGGCCCCATAACCGCGATCTCCGCATGGGGGAACGCAAATACCATATCTGCGCCAAGATGCCTGGAACACATGGCGATGTAAGCCCCGCCGTAGGCCTTCCTGGTAATCACGGTTACCTTGGGCGCGGTAGCTTCCGAATATGCGTACAAGAGCTTAGCCCCGTGCCTGATGATGCCGCCGTACTCCTGGTCAACGCCAGGGAGATAGCCGGGTACGTCTACCAGGGTTACCAGAGGGATGTTGAAAGCGTCGCAGAATCTCACGAATCTGGAAGCCTTGTCTGAAGCATCGATGTCCAAACACCCTGCCTTAACCATTGGCTGGGATGCAATGATACCGGCCACCCTACCGCCAAACCTGGCAAATCCCGTTATTATGTTGGCGGCGAAATACTTCGACACTTCGAAGAAGGCCCCGTCGTCCACCATGGAGTATATCACGTCATACATGTTGTAACCCTTATTGGGATCCACAGGGACAACTTCCCGAAGCATGGGATCCAACCTGCCGGGCTCGTCCCCCGTCTCAACAAAGGGCGGATCTTCCTGGTTATTGGAAGGCAGATACGACAGGAGGGTCCTGATCATTTCGAAACAGGTGCGCTCGTCAGGGGCCATAAAATGGGCTACACCGCTTATCTGGTTATGTGCGAGCGCGCCTCCCAGCTGATCAACGGAAACTTCCTCACCGGTAACAGCTTTGATAACCTGGGGCCCTGTTATGAACATGTTGGATATGCCCTCAACCATGAACACAAAATCAGTGAGCGCCGGCGAGTATACGGCGCCCCCTGCACAAGGCCCGAGTATCACCGATATCTGCGGAATCACACCTGAATACTTCACATTCCGGTAGAAGATGTTGCCGTAACCCTTGAGGGCGTCTACCCCTTCCTGAATCCTGGCGCCGCCCGAATCGTTCAAAGACACAAAGGGCACTCCGACCTTGGCCGCAAGATCCATGATCTTGCAGATTTTCTCAGCGTGCATCTCGCCCAAGGAACCACCTATCACAGTAAAATCCTGTGCGGCAACGCATACAGCCCTGCCGTTGACCAGGCCATATCCTGTAACCACGCCTTCCCCGGGCGCCTCCGTTTCTGACATGCCAAACTCAGTAGCCCTGTGGACGATAAAGGCGTCAGTCTCGACAAAAGTACCAGGATCGAAAAAGGCAGCTATACGTTCCCTTGCAGTCATCTTGCCCTGCTGGTGCTGCCTGTCGATTCTCTTTTGGCCACCGCCTTGCTCAACCTTGCTGCGGCGTTCCCTCAGTTCCTTGAGTTTCTGTTCCAACTGCATGGATGAATCTGACAACCGGTTCACCTCCGCCGGGAATTCATAAGGCTGCCACATTGGATCAGCCAATAACCAGCCAACGTTCAGTCCAAAGTTACGTTAAACCAAACATAGCATAACACAAAGACAATAAAGGGGGAAGCGCAGTTTGAGCGCAAGGGGAAGCGGGTTTTCCACATGCTGCTGTGTTAGTTTTGGATCTGACATACAGTCCAATTTGGCACGATATGAAGGTATGTCCGAGACCCTCACCGACAAGAACCCCAGGCCCTGTCTTCTGAAACACGATGAAACCGCGTATATCCGTCCGGAAATCCTTATAGGTAAAAACCAAGTTCCTGAAGATCTGAAGTCACATCGCTGTTCTGGATCCTTACACCGGGCGGAACCTTGATCCTTACAGGAGCAAAATTAAGGAAGCCTCTTATTCCTTTGGAGATGGCATAGTTGACGACTTCTTGGGCAACATTGGCCGGCACTGCAACTACACCGATCTTGATATCTCCTGAAGCCGTCACCTCTTCCAGTTCATTCAGGTGCCGTACGGGTACACCCTCTATTTCGGTGCCCACCTTGGCCGGGTCGATATCAAACAGGCCCTTGACAACAAACCTGTAATTGGGAGCAGTTTCCTTTCTGGTAGTCAGGTATCTGGCAAGGGCAGTCCCAAGCTCACCCACGCCAAAAATGACGATATTCATCTCCCTGTCGGCTCCCAAGATCGCCGTGAGCTCTTTTCTCAGCCCCAAGATGGGGTATCCCACGCCTTGTTTGCCGAACTCCCCGAACAGCGCCAGGTCCTTCCTTACTTGTGCACTGTTGACCGCCGCAAGATCCCCAATCTGAGCTGAAGAGATGTAGTCATCAGGCCCTGCTTCTATGTCCGTCAAGATCCTCAGATATGTGACAAGCCTGCGGATTACAACATCCGGAATCTTGTTTCGCATTGAGCCTTACCTCCTTGCTGTCGTCCGGTGAGCAAGTTCACTCGTGTTTCTCCGGTACATCCACGGACGGCCATGGACCTTTTAACCACGGTATTTCTTAGACAACGTTTCTGTGTAAACAATGATTCTTCCTGCCAGTATTCCCACAAAAATCCCTGTGGGTATCGCAAACAACAGAAGATAAGGGAGGTAGAACATGACACCCATCTGGCGGAGGATTATGCTTGCCACGAAAAGCTGGGTGACGTTATGGGTAACGGCACCTGCCACGCTTATACCTACAACCGACAAGCCGTGCCCGAACACCTTCTTGAACCCGCACATCACGGCAGTGGACGCCAGGGCTCCTGAAGTGCTTAAATAATAGGCCACATTGAGGAATGTTCCCGATAACAAGCTGCCCAGCAGCGTCCGCAAGAAGCTTATCGCCAGGGCCTCGCCGGGCGTCATGGTCATCACTGCATACAGGGCCACGATATTGGCCAACCCTAGTTTGGCGCCGGGAACCACATAGGGGATGGGGATCATGGCTTCAACCACGTGCAAAGCAGTAGCCAAAGCGACCATTATTGCAATCCGGGTCAGCGTTCTTGCTCCGTTTGCTCTCAAACCCGTTTGCTCCACCATTCAAGCAAGATTTGGGACAAAGTTTGTTTACGGTTCATTTCAGGATGCTGCAGAACAACGTCTTCCAGGTATTCAAGAGCTTCTCCGACAACCTGCCCCTGTTCCACATCAAGGAGTTCCATGATTTCATTGCCGTCAAGGGCAAGTGTCATGAAATCCTGACAATCAGATTGTAACATCAACCAATACCCGGCCGACAAGAACAAGAAGTCGTCGGGCAAGCCGCCGTTGCCACGGCCCAGCCAGATGGCCCGTTTTACGTCCATGAGCCGCTCCAGCTGCTTTACTCCCCAGTGATACACTATCCTCCTCGCCATGTATCCCGGATCCTTAGTGTATCCGCCTGGTTGTTTCCACAAACCTGAATGGCCCTTGGGCAGGGACCGCTTGTCCAAGATAAGCTCAGGATCGCAGTTCAGAACCAACCATTCTACTTGTCTTGTCAGGCTCGCGGGAAGGTTGAACCTTGACTGTACGTCGTCTGGCTTCGTTTCGGTAATCCCCAACAACACCGCCAGCCTGGCTGGAAGGTCGGGTTGACACAAGGAAAGAGCCGCTGCCACCTGATGAGGGGCCTGATCCAGCTCAGGCAGGATTGTGGCGCTGAGCCCGTATTCGTATAAGTCCGTCACGCCTTGGCACACGGCCGGGGACGTCAGGATCCTCCGCAACTCGGCAAACACCCTCTCGCCTGACACCCGGGATAGCAGGCCCTTACGTTCCCGGATGGCCTCAACCAGTTCAGCATCGAAGTTCAAACCCAGACAGGTTCTAAACCTCACGGCCCTCAAGATCCTCAGGGGATCTTCTTCAAAGCGCTCCCTGGCATCTCCTACACATACAAGCGCCCTGTGCTCAAGGTGTTCCAGGCCTCCGAAAGGATCGAAAATCTCACCGGTAAAAGGATCCCAGGCCATGGCGTTGATGGTAAAGTCGCGGCGTTCCAGGTCTTTCCCCAGGGGCACTCCGAACACAACCTGGCTCGGGTGCCGTTTATCGCGGTAGTCTTTCTCAGCCCGAAGGGAGACCACGTCCACATCCCCGACTGAGACCCTGCCGAGCTCAATCCCCACAGTGCATGCTCCCGGGAACACCTGCAATATCTCTTGAGGATCCATGTCCACAGCCACGTCCCAGTCTTGGGGCTGCCTTCCAAGCAAGACATCCCTTACCGGGCCTCCTACAATAAGGGGGGTACCTCCGCTATTCTTGAGGGCTGAAGCTATCGCTTGCACTTTGAAGGGTATCTTACCGGGGTCAACATATGCTTTCATGGGCCTTTTCATGGCTCTTCGCTTTTGCTGCCAGAAGCTGGTTGTCAGCGGCTGCCATCAGCACCCGCGATTCATCCCCGTCGGCGGGGTAACACGATATGCCGAAACTCGCACCAGGAACCGGAATATGCCTTCCAGACAAGTCTGTGAGTTTTGCATCAAGCCAGCCTGATATCACGCTCTTTATGCGCCCGCATGCCAGTTCAGGGCGAACCCCGGGCAGCAAAACGATGAACTCGTCACCTCCGAAGCGTCCTACTATGTCATCTGCCCTGAACCCGCGCTTGAGACTCTGGGAGATGTGTACCAACACCCGGTCGCCTGCCAAGTGCCCGAAATTGTCGTTTATGGATTTCATCCTGTCTACGTCTAGCAACACGATTGATATGCACTCGGGCCCCTTGTTCTGCTTGGCGCTTTCCAGAAGCCGATCCAGGGCGGACACGGTGCTTCTTCTATTATACAACCCGGTTAGGCTGTCAGTCTCGGCAGCTTTCTTGACCTGGCTGTGCAACTGTGCCACCTCCAGTGCCGACGCGATGTGTCCCGCCACCGCCATGAGGAGCTTGACATCTGTCGGCGTGAAACCGTGCTTCTCTGCTTTTTGCACAACCAGTACCCCCAGCCGCTTACCCCGTACCTCAAGGGGTACATATACTTCCGACGCCACGTCGGGTGCACCTTTGTAGTACCTGTCGTCTATGGCCACATCGGGCACATTCTGTGGCTGGCCGTGTTCCATGACCCACCATGAAACCCCCGTTCCACGGGGGATCTTAAGGCCTAGCACTTCTTGGGACATCCCTAAACCCGCTGAAATCACGAGGTTCTCGCCTTTTTCGTCGGGGAGCAGTATGGAACAGTCGGTATAGCGCATTTCCGTGGACACGATATACAGAATGTGATTCAGCAAGTCGTCCAAATCCAAGAGCTTTTTCATCTCCTGGGTGATGCGAAATATCACGCTCATTTCTTTCGACGCGATGATTTCTCTGTCTGCTTCCTGTGACTCTGAGGGGATCTGGGTTCCACGCGAAGCCACCTCCCATGCGGGATCAAGTTCCTCCGGGCCCAGCACGTCCAGGAGCCAACTACCGCCTGATATCGATTGAAGGATCCGCTCGGCCTTAGACTGCCGGGATACCTCACTGATGGTGATAACAGTCTTCAGCGAGGTTTGTTCCGGTTTGTCAACGGGTTTGGCCGCTAGTCTCAAAACCCGCTTTTGGCCGCTGGCCTCATTCTCGATCTCGCAGTCAAACTTAAGATCCGCTCCTGAAACCGGTGAAGCGCTGTCTACAAGATCGATCCATCTGGCAAACTCCTTGTGATTGCCTGTATGAGGAGGAACGATGCTGTGCATGAACTCCCGAAACGCCTTCCCCACCATCCCCTGTACATCGCAGTTGAGAAAGGAAGCTGCCTTGGGGTTGGCAAATGCAATGCAGCCTACACGGTCTACCAACAGAATCCCCATGTCAACCACATCCAGCGCCGTTGCGAGCACCTCTGACTGGAGGGCAAACCCGCCGTTCACTCTATCACCTCCTTTTGCCCTTGAATTTGCAACCGTACATAGACTATGTCGGATTAACGCGGGAAACAATTGATAGTGTCCAGAACTTGGAAGTCCACCAACTAGACTATCACAGAGGGGAACGTTTTTCAACGCCTGTTTTTCCCTTGAGGTACAGGAAAACGCCCAGACTGATTGCCAGCATCAAAGCGGAAAACCATTGGGCGTAGCTCAACCCTAACACGAAAGAACGGTTATCCCGGAAGAACTCAAGGGCAAACCGTATCCCGGAGTACCCTGCCATGTAGATTAGGAACAAACCGCCGTCAAACCATACTCGTTGGGACATTCTCAGCAGAAACACAAACAGGAGGAAGTCGGCTGCGCTTTCATAGATTGGATAGGGATGTCTCAAACCCGGAGCATACCTGGTAAGCACTCCCCAGCTCCCACCGGTCAAAATGCCGTAACAGCAACCATTGAACAGGCAGCCCCACCTGCCTATGGACTGACCCAAGGCCACTCCGGGGACTACTATGTCGAACAGCACACCCAAGGGCATTTGCTTGACGCGGCAGTACAAACCCACGGCGATGATCCCCCCAAGGAGCACACCGTGAATCGAAAGGCCGCCGTCTCTCAGATCGAAGACAGCCTTGAGGTCCGGATAGGCCTCTACGTTCAAAGCCACATGCAGCAACCGCCCGCCCAAGACTCCTGACACGAACAACAGCAGGAAGAAGTCCAGCAGCGAGTCGGGATCCATCCCTTTCTTCCTGGCTATTCTACTTGCCATCAAGGCGCCGAGCACATACCCCAGTCCCACCATGAGGCCGTAAGAGTAGAACTTGATGCCGCCCAAAGTGAAAAGCACAGGTCGCATATGATCACCTCTATCAATAATACCACTTCGGAATAATCAGATGCCATTCAATGCATGCTATCAACATAAAACACGGTTTGCCGGGGGGAAAGGCACAGTGTCTCTGAGACAGCGCACAGCGTACCTGCTCTTGGGGGTCGTTATCGGCGCATGTTTATCCTTGGGAGGGTTGATGGTTCTGGCCAATTACGCGCCTGATGTCTACTTCAGCTGGCAGCAGATGATAACCGGCACCGCCCTGGAAGACGATACCGCCCAACTCCTGCCCGACCAATCGGTGCTCAAATCCCTCATCCAGGATATCCTGTCTTCGGAGCAAGGAAAAGCTCTGGTAAGCGACATTATACGTACCCAGGCTCCCCTGACCTGGAGACAAATGCTTGAGGAAGCCACAGGCTCTGTCGAATTTCGGGAGACTCTGGTAGAAGCGCTGGATTCCTTCTTCAAGACCGAGGAAGGAGCCACGCTAATCAGGCGTGTAGTTGAGGACGCCATGAGACGGTAAGCCGGCCAGGTAGTAAGGGAAGCAGCCAATAGGCGAAAAGGGCGCCGGTACAAGCGCCCTCTTATTACTTCGTCGGCTCTGGACCTGTTAGCCTGGAAGGTTCCCGATATCAAGTGCCTGTGCCTTCGTGTCCGGAGCCGGCTCCGTGACCCGTCAGGCGGAAGCGTCAGCCTCGGGCATGGCAGCAAGCAGCTCCCTGGCATCCAGCCTGTCTTCGACCTTCTCATCTGACATGATCTTGCCGTCCCTGAGGGAAATTATCCTCTCAGAATGCCTGGCAATATCCGGGTCATGGGTTACCAACACGATGGTTATCCCCTGTTCATGGAGTTCTTGGAAGATTGCCATGATTTCTTCCCCTGAACGGGAGTCCAAGTTACCGGTAGGCTCATCGGCCAGGATCACCTTAGGCCCGCCCACAATAGCCCTGGCAATGGCCACTCTTTGCTGCTCGCCTCCTGACATCTCAGTGGGCTTATGCTGCGTCCTGTGGCCAAGCCCCACAGCCTCAAGGGCTTTTGCCGCCCTGGCGCGCCGTTCCCGCGAAGAAGTACCCCTGTATATCAAGGGCAGCTCGACATTAGATGTGGCATCTATCCTTGATAGCAAATTGTACGACTGAAAAATGAACCCAATGCATTTGTTGCGTATTTCCGCAAGTTCGTTATCGGACTTCTTGCTCACATCTTCACCGTCAAGGTAATACTCCCCTGAAGTAGGCCTGTCGAGACACCCCAGGATATTCATCAAGGTTGACTTACCTGACCCGGAGGGCCCCATTATTGCCACAAACTGGCCTTTTGGAATCTCCATGTCAACTTCCCTGAGGGCAGGCACTTCAACCTTCCCCATACTGTATACTTTTGTGAGTCCCCGTATCTTTATCATTTGATTGCACCTCCGGCGCGCCCTTTGCTTCCTATTCTTGACGCAATACATGGAACGAAGTTCCATTCCCGGCCCCCCCGGGTGCCGAAAACCTCAGGTCACTGAGGAATCTCTGCTTACCTGGTGATCCCGGGTGTAAACACATCTACCTGCCTCTGGGTAACATATGTATTCTTTACCCGGACTACCCTATCCTCCAATTCGTATTCTATGGTCAACCTTACGCCCCACAATACCGTAAACTCTCCTGAGCGTTCCCAGAGCACCCGGAAGCTCTCGCCCGGATCAAAGTCAACCGCGGTAACCCGCGCTCCTTCAGGCAGTCTCCATGCGGCTTTCCCTGAGAACAGCGCATACTTTCCCGTAACCCACTTCAAGGGCCCTGTGAGTTCCAGGTATACCTCCGGCGGGGTAACGCTTGAGCAGGAGAACTCCCTGGTTTCCGGCGCCTCGTCGGTGGCTACATGCCACGATTTCTCAAGCAGCACATTGTCATGATTATCGTACGAAACCGCCCTCACCAGGTACCGGCCTGAAGGGCCGAAGGTGTGGGCGACTTCCAGGTGAGGCTGCCCCTGGATCACCACTGTCTCCCCGTCCCCGAAATCCACTTCCCAATACGAATGATATGTCTCCTGGGGCTTCCACAAGGTAGTATGTTTGGACCTGTACACCACCCTTACCGTTGGAATATCCTCCTCTTCACCTGGTACATCCTGTACCGGGCCCTGGATTCCTTTATCCTCTTTGTCCAGCGCGCCTTGGTCCCATGTTCCCTGGCCCCACTGGAACTCAGCCGACTCTCTTCCGTCCCAATCGCCTTGAAGGGGCGGACCTTCATCGCCCATGAAACCGTCCACACTGACCCTGACCTTGCTGATCAGCTCGCGTTCGAACACGGACTCCACCTTTCCCCCGGGGGTATACGGGTTGACCGTGCCCGTCCTGACAAGCTTCAGGCCCACCCTGTAGCACTCGTGCTTCAGCAAGACCTCTGCCTTCGCTCCTCCGGCCAACATCCGGTGCCAACCCGAAACCGGCAGCCACCGCTCTCCGTCGTAGCCCTCAACCCAGAGGGCACACCCCCACCCTTCAGGCAATGAAGGCACGCTAACTGAAACGTTGAACACCCGGTCGCCGGCGGTATCCCAAACCGGTGCCACATACGAAGGCTGCCAGCTTGATACTGCGATTTCCTCCATGTCCTGCACTGCGTTGAACCGGGCTGTCTTATCCGGCTCAAGCAGCAAGGCAACTATGGTTTGCTGTACCTGCTTGTCCTTTAAGAGGTTCAGATAGGACGGGGACAGAAATCCGGAAAACACCCTGATTACATCCCTGGGCCCTTGGGGCGGGACGGCAGAGTCCACTTCGCAGAATAGGTCATTCGGGCCTACCTGGGGCCACACCAGCCCCAAAAGGTTGGTAACCTTGCCTGTTACGGTAACAAAACGGGTCTTCCTGGTATATGCTGACGAAGAAGCCATCCGGTTAAGCTGCTCTAGGTAGTAGTTGGCAGGCACCCTGTAGAACCTCTGGCCGGCAGAGGTGCCCAGGTTGACCAACGCTTCTTCCTTCACCAGCCTTCTCAAGAAGGGGCTCTCGGGGCCGTCCAGGTATCCGATGGAACTGACTATGCGATCTGCAATTATTCTCTGTACTTCCGCTTTCACGGTTATCAACGCCTTCTTGGCGTAGTGCAGGAGCGCCTTGAGCCCGTAGTGTATGATGGCATCTTTGAGGCTGCCGGGCCCAGGGCCCTGGGAAGGTGCGAGTAGGCTCTGCCCCAGGCTCCCCGACGAAGCCATCCGCACCACGTACTGGTTTCTGCCAACGGCCATTGCCAGGAGTTCATAATATGCAACGGTGAAATCTTGTCCGGCCTGGGGCGGGCCGTCTGAGGTTTCGGCCGACGGCCCGAGTGGCGGCCTAGTGCCCCCGGCAATGCAGTTTTCCCATATCAGGGGGCGGTTTTGCTTGATCCACCCTGCGAAAGTCTGCGTGGGTGAATCCGCAGGCACGTATGGGAGGGACAGGAACCTTTCTTGCACATATTGGCTGTACAGGGGCTCATAGATTTCCCTAGCTCTCTTTGCCACCCACCAAGCTTCGCTTTCCCACTGGAAGTTCCCGGTACCCAGGGAACTCGGCAAGTCCCCTGTGCTCCTTGGAGATATGGCTGCAGGATCCAACACAGAGCTCACATCACCTAAGGGCGAAAATCGGGAATACCGTGTTTCCTGTTCAAACATGCACTCATGTTTCACAACCGTGCATGCTTGAAACAGCAGATCCGCCAGGAACGAACCTCTCTGGGGTGTGCTGAGCATGATGGCGTTGTCTACCAATCCGTCGCGGATGATTCCCGTTTCCAGCCCGAACCTGAGAACCAGCCCCGAAACTCCGTAAGCGGCGACGTCCAATATGCCGCATCCCGTATCCTCCACGGTTTGTTCCAATACCTTGCGCAACGAATGAGCCCCTGAATCCAGGTCCCCGTAGGGCTCCCCAGGGGTGTGCACGAACAAGGTTGTCCCAAGGCGATACCCTGACTCTTCCAGGCGGGACACCAGGCCTGCCCGGGTCCATACGCTCGGGCCGTCATTGTCCGATGGCTCACCGATGAGCACCAACGGCTTGGACGGGATAGTCCTTTGGGCTGAGTGTTCGCCCGAGGGCGCTGCCGGCCGGGGCGAAGCCGCCAAGGGTGATGCAAGGTTAAGCAATATGCACAGCGATGACACAACCGCAACCATCCTGACTCCTGTCAGTCGGGTTAAGGCAGATCTGGTTTTGCCCCCGGAACTCCCGGGTAACCGGGCAAATAACCGGCCGGTTAGACAGGCAAGAAGGGCTTTAGTCATCACCCATCCCCGCCTTCACTCCTGATTTGGGCCACAGCCCCCTGTTGGCGATCGCCAACCGGGTGGCAGGGTAACCCAACCGGAAGCATGTTTCCAATTCTTCTTTCCACTCATCAGGCGAGACTGCCCTGGGTCCTCCGGGTTCAAGCACCAGGAGCTCAGCCCAGGACTCCCCGGGCTTGAGGGTTATGTGCCGGCTGCCATACTCCAACTCCACCGTTCCGTCCCGTCTCGTGCTTGAGACTCTGAGTTTCCCCGAAACCACCCTGGCCAGATTGTTCACCAGCTCAACATCTTCGCCGTCAATGCCTGGGACCACCAGGGAAGCAGGTGCCGTGAGGTCCAAGGCCGCCCTGCCTGTCCTGGAGAAGATCAAACGTTCATCGAATGGCACGCCCTGGGAAGTGGCACTGTAATACACCCCCAGGCACACACCGAAAAGGCTCTTCCTTTCGGGCAATATCAGGGTTTGTTCAGAGGCGTCAATGAACACCCGGAACGACTCAGGCATGGAAAGCGGCCATCCCGTGATGGCGTTCAAGGAAGACTCTTCCACTGTTACGAACACGAAGGAGTCGGCGAAGTGCATCCATCGCAGGGACAGCGCGGCAATGAGCAAACAAGCGCATACGATCAATAAGATCTTGAGCACAAGGCCGATACGGTCTTTCATTGATACTCCCCCACCCTCATGAAGCTACACTTATGTGAGGGCCGGCCGAGGGACAAAACAAACGGCCCGGCCTCACCGGAACACACCCAGGGTGTTCCGTCAGGTCACCGGGCCCTTCGCATCATGCATTATATCACATGTATGCCGTTTTATGGCAATAGCTCGGCGGCTTTTTCGATAAGCTTCACCGTCTTGGGATAGGTCTTAAGCCCCTGGAGGTCTTCGGGGGTAACCCACATCACCCTGGCAGTCTCCCCCGGTTGAGGCGCGGGCTCCCCTCCTGTGTACCTCATGGCGAAGTAGTGAACGGTTTTCTCAACAGGAACACATCCTTCGCCGGGAAACCTGTATGTGTGCGAGCCTGCATAAGCTAAGATCTCACAATCAACTCCCGTTTCCTCTTTGACTTCCCTTAGGGCGGCCTCCTCAAGAGCCTCTCCTTGGTCCACATGGCCTTTGGGCAAGGTCAGATAACCAAACCTGTCTTCGATAAGCAGCACCTGGATACCTCCGTTGCCTTTCCGGAACACCACCCCTCCCGCGGACAACTCCTGTCTCACCCCACGGCCGCTGAGGAGTACAGCCCTGGACAGCTTGGCGATCTGCCTTGCGACAAACGGCAGGCTTATCTCTGTCTTCGCCATAGCGTCTTCTACGCTACCGGGACCGGTCGTGCTGTCAAATACAGCGGTGATCTCCCAAGGGTACCCTCGGAGCACACCGTCGCCCAGGCCGCCGCCAAGGGCTATCACAGGGATGCCCCGCTCAAACCCGGCCCTGGCTACGGCGTATGGCACCTTGCCTTTTTCAGTCTGGGAATCTATCCTGCCCTCGCCTGTTATGATGAGGCCCGCTCCTTCTAATTCGTCCATGAAACCCGTCTCCCGAAGGACAAAACCTGCACCGTCCACGAGCTTGGCCCCGAAAAACGCCCACAGGGCCGCCGCCAAGCCCCCGCCTGCCCCTGCCCGGGGCACATCTCTGGGATCCCGTCCCAGGTCCCGTCCAAGCACCGAACCATACCGGTCCATGTAGCGGTCAACTTCATCAAGCCGGTGCAGCTCAAGCCCCTTTTGCGGCCCGTATACCATGGTTGCCCCTTGGGGGCCTGTCAAGGGATTATCCACGTCGCAGATTGCAATTACCTCGACATCTTGGAACTTCTCAGGGATGTCACCTGGATCCACACGGAAAACCCGCTTCAACCCGTAAATGCCATGGGGCACCTGGCGGCCTGCTTCATCCAGCACCTTGCCTCCGGCAGCTTGCACCATACCTATGCCGCCGTCGTTCATAGCAGTCCCGCCTACCCCGACAAGGATTCGACGGGCGCCTTGTGCTGCGGCCACCGCCATGAGTTCACCCACCCCGTAGCTTGTGGCTGCCATGGCATCGCGTTCTTCAGGCGCAACCAGGGCAAGCCCTGAGCTGGCGGCGCTTTCTATCACCACAGTACCGTCGGGAAGCAGCCCCATCCCGCAATCCACAGTCTTACCGTAAGGCCCCGTCACCTGTACGTTCCGTACCGTTCCGGACTTGACGGATACCAATACCCCTACTGTACCGTCACCGCCGTCCGCCAGAGGTATTTCAACCACCCGCGCCTCGGGAAACCCTTGTCTGAACCCCTGGGCAACCAGGGCGCATGCCCTGGGAGCCGGCAAGCTCCCTTTGAAGGCATTCGTAGCAACCAGCACTTTCACGGTGAAATCCTAGTCTCCTTCTATTACCCGATCACTGCCCTCAACACACGCATCCAGTTTCTACCGAGAATCCCTGCTATCTGCTGTCCCGATATGCCTCTCTTGAGAAGTTCGAAAGTAAGCAGGGGGAGTTTGCCAATGTGAGTTACAGGTTCAGGCCCCGGTTCGCCGAAGCTATCGAAATCCGTTCCCAAGCCTACATTGTCTTCGCCCGCCACTTCCATGGCGTGGATGATGTGGTCTGCAACCTGGGATATGGTGGCTTGCTCATCCGTGCCCGTTATGTATTCATGGTTGAACGAGATGCCAACCAACCCTCCGGCCTCACCGATTGCCTTGAGCTGTGCATCTGTGAGGTTCCTCGGATGGGGAAGCAATACATGGCAATTGACGTGGCTTGCCACGAAGGGTGCCTGGGCTACATCCAATACATCCCAGAACCCTGCTTCTGACAGATGGGATACGTCAACGACCATCCCAAGCTTGGCCGCTTCTTCCACAACTCTGATGCCGAAAGGAGTGAGCCCGCCCCGGGAAGCTGAAAACGCGGCCCCGTCGCCGAGGAGGTTTCTGTCATTCCAGGTCAAGGTCAGCATCCTGACCCCCAGCTTGTGATACATCCTGAGAGTTTCAAGGCTTCCCTCAAGCATTGCGCCGTCGCCAAGGCTGAGCATAATGCCCGCTTCGTCCGCTTCCTGGGCGTCTTCAATATCTGACGTGTGGAACACATGCCTTACCCCAGGCGCCGATGCCAATCCCAAGAAAGCGTCAATGTAGTCAAGAGCCTGCCGCACTCCCCTGATGGGATACAGTCTTTCATGGGGAAAGGCGCTGAGGATCACGCAATCCACGCCCGCCTGTCTGAGCCTGGGCAGGTCAGAATGACCCATTGACGATTCCTCTCCGAACTTCCTGACACCCTTGATCACATCGAGCAGCGTTCCCTGGTGCCCGTCGATCACCAAATTTTCAGAATGGAGTTCTTCCGCCCGCTCCATCCGGATCTCTTCCATGGCAGGACCGTTTTCGCCCTTCTTCTTGAAAATGGAAGCTATGTCCATGTGCCAGTGCCCTCCTCTTTGAGCTGCCTTCGTTTCTAATGTTCTCTTTTGTGCTCAAGTTTACCTTTTCGACTTGGCCGGAACAGCCTGCCGGGATCAAAGGATTCAAGGCAACTCAGTTTGACCTCGCCATTTGCCCCCGTTGCTGTAAACATAAGACCCGCGCCCTTCATATTATGTGATGATCAAGCGCCGACTTGACTATTTCGCCGTAAGGAGGGCTGACTGTGGCCAACAGTCTTACAAAGGAAACCTTGGATCTTGTCTCGGCCCTGAGGCCGTTTACCGGTAGGAGAGGCCGGGGCGTGATAGATACCCTCATCAGTCTCACTGGCAGTTCCGTGTCCTTATCCGATGGAATCGAATTGACAACCCTGGCAGAGCAGGCCGGAAATCTGCTGGCTAGCCGGGTTGACTCGGCGGTTTCCCTGTTCATCATCCTGGTTGTGGTGTGGCTGGTGCAGGTATTCACCCTCTCGAGTATCAACCCTGAAATATCCCAGGCTTAAGGAGGAATTCAGATGAAGATTTTCGGAGTTGACGTCAACCCGTATGAACTGTTCTTGATCCTGATCCTGCTCTTGGCGGCAACAGGTGCGTTTGACGCCCATGCGGCCCGTGCAGGCAAAAAAGACTCTTCGCAAAAACGCGAGAGCCCTGTAAGATTCCTGAAGGCCCCCAGAAGGCGCGCTGCCGGGAAGACATGGGGTTCTGACAGACAGGATAAGCAGAGCTAACAGCTTGGTTCAAGGATTTCATCCGGCGGCAAAAGGTCGGCACCATCCCCGGTAAGATACGCATAAGATGCTGAAACAGAGGTAACTGGAGGGAACTTGTGTGCACAACCTGGCTAGTTTACTCATGCAGATGGAGAAAATCGAATCGGAGATAAACACAAGACTGTCGAGTTTGCAAGACCGTACCGTGCAGGGAACTGCAGGCGACAGCCTGATCAGGGTGACAGGAGACATATGGTTCAACATTCAAAATATCACCATCGACCGGGACAAATTGGCCGCACAACCTTTCGACCTGGCGACCCTGGAACAGCTCGTGGCTGAAGCAGTAAATGACGCCATCAGCAAAGCGCGCAACCTGCTGAAGACCGAAATTGGAGGAGTGTTCGGTGGAAAAGTGCCTCCGGAGTTTGCAGGCTTCTTTGGGCGGAGCGGTGCCAACGGTGAATAAGGGCGGCCTCTGCGAGCTTGCCCAGGCTTTCTTGACAGGTGAAGGTTCAGGCCATCCCAATGCGGTGCGGGAAAAAGCAGGCCTGCTTGCACTGTTGAATCTCATGGGTATCTTGGAAGTGTTCTATGCAGCCGGCCAACCTGCTGAACATCGGGTATCCGGGGCAACCCGGGAAAGCCAGATACCCACCGAAAGCGCCGGGCAGAAGACACACCCGGAAACACCTGCCGGCAGCCGGGAATTGTCTGAACCACCCCAAGGGGTTGAAACCGCAGTTCCTCTCCCGGACGACAAAGAAGGCTTCAGGCTTCCCTTACAACCGCAGGCTTCACCCGATACCGATACCCGCCCTGAACCAGCAAAGCCGGACGCTCTGGCCCCTCTGATGGCGGCCATCCCTTCCCTTCTTGCCGGCAAGGAAGGGGGAATTGAGCCTGCGCTGGTATCAGCCATGTTGAAATTGATTGCATCCCTTTCAAGAACCAAGCCCGCCTCCACCGTCAAAGGCGGTTCACCCGAGGGTGAACCTGCTCAAGCCCCTGTTGATTCAGGCGAGCCTTGTGCCGGTGAGACGTCCAAGGACGATGCAACAATGCCTTCCCACCATGCCGGCTTGGGACTTGACCCCAAGCTCATAGCCTCTCTCATCAATTTCTTGGCGGGAGTCGACAGGACCAAGACAGAGTCAAACGCCAGCCCAAGCAATCAGCCCTTAGCGGAGGCCCCCGTCAAGGGCGAAGAAAAGTATGAACTAAGCTTGTCGAGAGACGGCCGGTCAGTGTTGGCTAAACGCATACCCCAAGCCATACCGCCCAAGGCGTCCCAACAACCCCCGTCCTTTTCCCAGTTCCTGAAGCAGCCGCCCCGACCCGCGAAAGCTCCCCCGGAGCGGCCGCCGGACAGCCACAAGCCGGGTGTGGGGATACGCAGGGGGTGGAGCAAACAGCGACGCTACTCCGACAACCAAGGGCCGGATGAAACCCGGTATGGCAACAAGCCTACTTTTGCCTGCCACAGGTAATATATTGCTCCCGGGCAGACTATGTTTCTTTGAGAACCTAAGCTGAACCGAAGCCGGGGATAGCATCCCCGGCCCAGCCCCTCGGGAGGAGTTTCCATGCGTATCAACAGAAGGGTGGCCTTTGCTGCGCTTGCCCTGATTCTTGTGGCAGGGGGCGTTTTCTATGGCCTGCGCCCGCCTGGGATAAGGCCCGTTTTCGAAGAGTACGACCCACGCCTTGCCATGGGCACTGAAATGCCCGTGTTCTACGTGCACACTGACAGGAAGGCACTGGCGCTTACCTTTGATATTTCTTGGGGTGACAAGACCCCCGAGAAAGTGCTGGATGTGCTGGCTAAGCATAACCAGAAGGCTACATTCTTCCTGTCAGGGCCGTGGGCCAACCACTACCAGTCCATAGTCTCCCGTATCGTCCAAGACGGCCATGAGATTGCAAGCCACGGACAGGAACACGTTAACCTCAGTCAGGAGAGCAAAGACGATATCAGGAAGAATATACAGTCAGCCCATGACATACTGGTCAAGCTCACAGGTACCACGCCCAGGTATTTCAGGCCCCCGAACGGGGACTACGATGATCTGGTGGTGCTCACGGCAAGGGAACTTGGGTATGAGACCGTAATCTGGGCTGTGGACAGCCTGGATTGGAAGAACCCCGGCGCTTCGTACATTGTGGAAAGGGTGTCAAAGCTCAGTTTCCCCGGGGCAATACTGTTGTTCCATGCGTCCGATTCGGCAAAGCAGACCCACGAAGCCCTGTCTATGGTGTTGGAGAACCTCAAGTCTGCCGGCTACGAAATCATGACTCTGGGCGAGCTCATGTCCTTGGGCAAACCGGCCAGGGATGACCCCAGGGGCAGGCCCCTGAGCGAACTGCCGGGCAATTGACATCCGGGGCAGCCCTTGCGGGCAGCTTGTGCCCCGGAGGTTACCTGCGGTTAAGCACCACTAGGGCAAAACCTGACCTGACCGAAATGCTCGCCGTGGTGCCAAGCATTTCGTTGGACACGCCAAGGGTACTGCCCCTGCGGAGAGTTGCGCTGTCAAGACGGTACTTGAGATCAGTGGCGTTAACCCCGGCAAGCTGGGGAGTAAGGGGAATTACCGTCACCCAATCACCCGGGTTGCCGGAGAATACCCGCTCAGGGATGCCAAACGGGTATTCAACGCCCGAAACGCCGAAGATCACGGTATCTTCCGAGTGGAGAATGAGATCCAATCCCCTCTTGGCGTAATGCTCTATCAGGAACACATTGGCTAACTCATGGTCCAGGCGCTTTCCTCCCGTGGCCCCTATCACAATTGCCGCGCCATAACCTCTGGACGCAATGAGGTCAAGTGCTACCTCAGTGTCTGTTTTGTCTTTCTCCTGTGCCAGACTGATTATGGAGCAGCCTGCCAGTCGGAAGTGGGCCACGGTCTCCGGTTGAGATGAATCGAAATCTCCGACGACTACATCCGGAACCATGTTGTGGTGCTTCAAAAACTCACAACCTGAATCAGCGGCAACCACAAGGGAGGCACGGTCAAACAACGCCTTGTCAGGAGCATCCTTGGAGCCGCCTGCTACCACCACTGCATATGTAGGATTGTGCTTCACCCTTGTGGCATGATTCCAAGGCGGTTGCTGCCGCCTGCCGGTCTCGGGACACAGGTTCTCCTTGCCGGTGGGCTCTGTGCCGTCTTCCCAAGTACAAGCTGACATCTGTAAGGCCCCCATCCATCTTCCGGTACAAGAATATAGCTGATAAATCTCTCTTGCCGTTCAGCTTGATTCTACACTCTTTTGTCGATCCCTCAAACAAAACAATGCTCGTTTTGGGCAGGATATCCCACCCAAGAGAAGAAACTCCACCGGAGAGGTAGACTATTGTAGGGGTACTCAAACTCAGTCAAGGTTTCCTTGATAAGTTCGAGAAAGGAGATGAACTCCCGAAAAGGGGAACACAGTGAACGAAAAATCCTTAGACATAATTTGGGCCAAGATGGCTGCTGAGCTCGAAGAAACCTGCCGGAAAGCCGGAGTCATGGGCTATTCCATCCGCGACCTCAAGACCGGACGGAAGGCGGGTTTCCGGGAAGATGTCCTGTTCCCGACGGCCAGCACCATCAAAATCCCCATTCTGCTCGGTGTGGCAATCCGCGTTCACAGGGGCGACTTGGACTGGACTCAGAGAGTGGCCGTGGAAGACAAGGACAAGGTAGGAGGAAGCGGCGTGCTGGGCCGCTTTGCCTACAAGGCCGACATCGCCCTCAGGGATCTGGCGGGCCTAATGATATCTCTCTCGGACAACACCGCTACCAACATCTGCATCGACCTCGCCACCATGGACCTGGTCAATGAGACCATGAGGTCTTTGGGCCTAACCAACACCTTGCTTCGGCGCAAGATGATGGATATAGAAGCCGCGAGACGCGGAGATGAGAACGTATCCACTCCCGGGGAGCTGGCCACACTGGTCGCTAAGATCCAGGGACGGGGCGGCATTCCCGGCGCAGTCGCCGAAGATGTGCTTTCCATCTTGTCTTTGCCTAAAACAGGGCCGTTCACCATGGGGCTGCCGGAGGACGTCAAGAGGGCCAACAAGCCGGGTGGTTTGGGCAATCTTTCGGTGGACGCAGGCATTATCTACCCCACTTCCGACCGGCCCTTCGCCCTTGCAGTGTGCGGCAGTTTCCTACCCGGCCGGCCCGAGGAAGCCACCGCCGAAGTCGTCCGGAAGGCTTTCGGCTACATGAAGATCCTGGCCGAGTGCACTGAACTGGGAAGATCTTGAACGTGATGCCAACGGCGCTCCATAGCGTGGGAGGCGTGGGCAGAAGGTCTCGAGCCTGATGAGCCTAATGTATACAGGGCATGTCGGGCGCACCCAAGTAGAAAAGGGCCTTTTGAAAAGGCCCTTTTCTGCTATGGCTGCGGTACGGATTCGCTGTTTTCTGCAACTCATGCTGCATCCGCCGGTGCATATGGGCTTCGTCCCTTGGTTCCGTCAGCGCCTCATCTACGCTGTGTTCGACCAAAACCCTGAATCGCACCCTGTGCGTTCTTGCAACCCCTGTGTGTTTAACCTCATCACCGAATTCCGGTCTGCCTTGGCCGAATCTTATACTGCCTATCTGGTGCGATGGTTTTCGCGTATCTCGTACAATCCCTGTTGTGTATCTGCCCCAAGCCTTGCTGCGTTATGCGCGTCGTTAACTGCCTGGTTTGTTGCTGCATATGATGCCCATGGCATCGGGTACGCCTGTTGCTTGACTTGAGCCGCTTAGATTTGTGCAACCTAAGGCGCGTATGTCCTGCATCTAATGTTGCATTTCAGCCCCAACCCGCGCTTCTTGTTTGCTGCAAGTCCCATGTGATTGCTACTTAAGTTGCTGCGATCGCTGCTACGTACCTGACTCCGCAACCCATCTGCCGGCAAGCTCCCTGGGAGCCCCCAACAGAAGCTTATAGGAAAATCCCACGGATCTTCTGAACAGCGATCAAGCGCTTAAGCGCCACGATGTACGCTGCCATTCTCATGGGGATCCTCATCTCGTGTGCAACTCGGTATACTTCGTTGAAGGCCTTGACCATGATTCTTTCCAGGTTGGAATTCACGGTTTCAAGATCCCAGTAATGGTGCTGCAAGTTCTGGACCCACTCGAAGTACGAGCAAGTGACTCCGCCTGCGTTGGCGAGAATGTCAGGGCATGCTATGATGCCTCTCTCTTCGAGCACCTTATCGCCGGCAAAGGTTGTCGGCCCGTTGGCGCCTTCCGCGACAACCTTAGCTTGAACTTCTCTTGCGACTTCTTCCGTGATCTGGTTCTCCAGAGCAGCCAGCACCAGGAAGTCACACTTGCACGTAAGAATCCCATGGTTGTCTGTTGCCTTGATTCCGTCTTGCTTGTACCCTTCAATGAGGCGCCGCGGATGCTTCTCCACGTGCTCCAACAGAGCAGGTATGTCTATACCGTCTTCGCAATAGAGCCCGCCTGATACGTCACTTACGGCTATTATCTTGGCGCCTGCGTCATACAGGTACTTGGCTGCATTGCTGCCTACGTTGCCGAACCCCTGGACTGCAACGGTAGACTGGGCAAGATCCATGTTGAGTTTTTTCGCAAGTTCCCTGGTGACAAAGAACACTCCCAATCCTGTAGCCTCTTTGCGGCCTAGAGATCCGCCTGCTTCCACCGGTTTGCTGGTCACGACGCCTGGGGAATACACGCCTGCGAGGGTGCTGTAAGTGTCCATAATCCAACCCATCATCTGCTGGGTAGTGTTAACGTCAGTAGCCGGAATGTCTTTTTCAGGTCCGATGAAGTCTGCTATCTTGGCTGTATAACCCCTGGTAATCCTTTCAATCTCGCCCTGGGACAAGCCGGTGGGATCTACCGTCACCCCACCCTTAGCCCCTCCATAGGGAATGTCAACTACGGCACACTTGAAGGTCATCCAAGCTGCCAAAGCCCTTACTTCATCCATGTCTACGTCAGGATGAAAGCGGATCCCGCCTTTGGCAGGGCCTCTGATGGTGCTGTGCTGGACGCGATAGCCGGTAAACACACGGATGCTCCCGTCATCCATCTTGACAGGAAAGTTGACTGTGAGTTCCCGTTCAGGATAGCGCAAGGTTATGTAGTCCTGCTTATCCAACCCCGCGATCTCCGCGGCCGCGTCTAGCTGTTCGAGCATGTTCTCGAATGGATTGGTTTTCTGAGCCATGTGACCACCCTTCTCGCTTATTCAGTAATCCCCATTCCCACAACCGGGAGCCTTGATGGTAAGGTACACTTGTTACGAGCATCACAAATACCTTACCAACATGCACTATATAGTTTCAGAATCAAGAAATCAACCTATATTTTCGACGATAAGGATCAAGACCCGTCAAGTTACATCACCGGACACGGCCCAAACGCCAACAACCGGTCCAACGAGGACGGGAACCGAACCCGGCGGCCGCTAAGAGAGACACACCTGAGGGGACAATATTGGCTCAGCCAATTGGGTATTGCACGCCTGCTTGCATAGGTCCCGCGCTTTCTCGGCATCCTTAACACGAGGTGATATTGACATGACCCATCAGTTAACTCAAAAGGAACGGTCGCTTTTGCAGGATCAACTGGCCCATGAAGAAATCTGCATTAAGAAGTACAGGGGATATGCAAACCTCACCCAGTCCCGGGAGCTGCGCAACCTGTTCAACGAACTTGCTCAGGAAGAGCAAAACCACTACGACACCATCAACAGGTACCTGGGCGGCCAGGGCGGCGGTCAGCAAGGGCAGCAGCAACTGAACTGGCAACAACAGGGCCGGCAACAAATGCAACAAGAGCCGCTACAGACCAGAGGTTCAGGGTTTGAGCCCGGCCAGTTCGACAGGCAGACCCATTCATGGGCTGAGGAATCCCACCAACAGACTCAACAAGGACAGGGGCAACAGGCAGGCGCCCCTGACGACGCAGCCATGTGTCAAGACATGCTCATGACGGAGAAGTTCATTTCCGGCGCTTACGACACATCGGTATTTGAATCAGCCAACCCCCAGTTAAGGAAAGACCTGCAGAAGATCCAGGATGACGAGCAAAAACACGGTGAGAAGATCTTCAACTACATGCAGAAACACGGTTACTACAACCCGCAATAGGTTGATTTAGTCACTCGAGAAGCTGCACCGGGGAAACACGGCAACCTTCCCCGGTGCAGCCTGCAAGCCTCTCAATGAGTAGCAACTTCTCCCCATTTACATAATATGAACTAGGTTAACGGAGAGGAGGCTCAATCATGGGAGGCAGACACGGTGATTTCTTCTTTGACGAATCCTTGGCGTTCATCATCTTCCTGATTCTCATCCTGCTCATCCTGGGATTAGACTGACAGATGAACGACAGATGGCCGCACATCCCCTGTGCGGCCAGCATCCTTCCCAAGCCGGTAATATCGTTCGGGGCCCGATTAGAGCCCGAGGAGCTCATCGATCCTTGCTTTGTCGAAGCCCACCACAACGTTGCCGCCGATACTAAGCACAGGAACTCCCCATTGGCGTGAAATCTCGAACATCTCACGTGCGGCTTGGACGTCCACTGAAACGTCTTTCTCGGTAAACTCAATTCGGGCGTTTTTCAGGTAGTCTTTGGCTCTCACACACCAAGGACACGTAGGGGTGGAATATACAATGACATCATGTTCGGCAGCCATGTCAGCACCTCCGTATTGTTGGGTCATCAAGTTCATTACGATTCCTTGGATATATGTTCTCCGACTTGGAGGGGAATTTCAACGTTTGCTGCCAATTTACACAATCGAGCATAGGTGCGGAACGCAAGTCCTGGCTTTCCAGGTGCTATACCGTCGCGGTCCAGGGCATACTAGAAACACCATGGAGGCCTGCACATGCTGTCAGGCTTCCAATGCGGCCACTGCCGCGGCAACAGCCGGCGACAGTCCTGCGAGGTGAAGGTTTTGCACAAGACGTCCCTTTCCACAAGAGGTCAAGTGGTCATCCCGGTCCGGATACGGAACAAACTAGGTCTGAGGCCGGGCACGAAGTTTACCGTGTACGACCTTGATGGCAAGATAGTGCTGATACCTGAACTTGACGACCCTGTAGGGCACGGACTGGGTTTCTTCAACAGGAAAAACGCCGCCCAAGGGGAGTAGCCTTATGGCACCGAAGGATCAGGACAGGGCATCCCTATGCAGTGACTCGCCTTGCATCATCGACGCCCCGGCGTTAATCGCATATCTTCAAGGAACTTCCAAGGGAGAGGTAGTGCAGAGGCTCATGGAACATGCTCATACCTGTGGGGCGAAGATGAAGACCACCGCCCTGGACATGATTGCGGTATTCCTCAAAGGCATGACCGAACACGGAGATTCCTTCCCCGAACTGCTTGCTCTGTTAGACCAACTTCCCGTCCGGATGGAGCCCATCACAGAGGAAGCCGCTCTAGAGGCAGCCAGAATCATGGCCGAATACCGGGGCCTTGGGGTCGGGGCAGGGCTATGCATCTATCTGGCAAGGACAGAAGGAGGCACCCTTATCACTGGGGATGCGGCTGTGTACCATAGCAGCCTTCTGCCGAAGGATAGGATGGTGTATGCAGGCAATGATGACCCGCAGGTGTAGGCGGAATGCCCCCCCAGCCGTCCCATCAGCCACAAGCGCGAAGGACAACCAGGTTGGATTGTAGAATGTGTGGAACAGCTGACCACAGGATGGGAACCATGGGATAGGAGGAGATAGCATGGGCGTGAAGTTCGAGGTGGTAAACATCGAAAAGCCCGAAAACTTGAACATGATACTTGGCCAGTCCCATTTCATCAAATCAGTGGAAGATCTCTACGAGGCCATGGCCAACGCCGGAGGCGGTATCAAGTTCGGAATCGCATTTCTTGAAGCAAGCGGGCCCCGCCTGGTGCGTTTTGCCGGCAACGATGAAACCTTGGTTGAGCTTGCGAAGAACAATGCCTTGGCTCTTGGAACAGGCCATGCTTTCATTGTTTTCATGGAAAACGGATTCCCCATAAACGTGCTGAACAACATCAAGATGGTGCCTGAAGTAGTTAACATCTTCTGCGCCTCTGCCAACCCGGTCCAGGTGATTGTGGCCGAAACCGAACAAGGGCGCGGGATCATGGGGGTCATAGACGGAGGCACGCCTCAGGGCGTGGAAGGGCCTGATGACATCCAGGCACGCAAATCATTCCTGAGGCAGATAGGTTATAAGCTCTAAGCCATCTTGCCCACCGGACTTGTTGGAGTAGTCGAGGCAGCCCGTCCGTGTCCGGGGACCATGGGGCGCAGGCCAGATGCTCCGGACCGACAATAGGCCGGGCCGCTGCCTGAATCCTGGCAGCGGCCCGAAAACTGCCTTGCCCAAGCCCGGCAAATCTTAGTACTTGAAGAACCCCTGACCGGCCTTCCGCCCAAGGTGGCCCTTGTCTATCATCTCTTTGAGCAACGGGCACGGCTTGTACTTGTCATCGCCGAAATCTTTATGCAAGGTATCCATGATAGCATATAGCACATCTATCCCGATCAGGTCCGCAAGCGACAGGGGCCCCATGGGATGATTGGCTCCCAGCTTCATGGCGGTGTCGATGTCCTCAGCCGATGCCACACCTTCCATCAGGAGGTACGCTGCTTCATTGAGCATGGGGCACAACAGGCGGTTCACCACAAATCCGGGCGACTCATTCACGGTCGCCGGAGTCTTGCCCAGTTTAACGCACAATTCTCTGGCCGCATCCATGGTGGCGTCAGAGGTCTTGTCACCTTTTATGAGTTCCACAAGTTTCATGACAGGTACCGGGTTAAAGAAGTGTATCCCCATGAACCTGGCCGGGTTTTCAACCGATTCTGACATGGCAGTGATGCTCAGGGAAGAGGTATTCGAGCCTATGAGCACATCGGTGCCAACTGCCTGGGAAATCTTGGTCAGGACATCCTTCTTAACTTCCATGTCCTCGTAAACCGCTTCGATGACCGCCCCGGCATCCTTGAGGTCATCGTAGTTGTCGGAATAGGTAAGCCTGGACAGCATTTCGTCTTTGGCCTCAGGGGTTATCCTTCCCCTCTGCACGCCCCTGTCAAGGCTTTTCTCAATGCCCTGGTATCCTTTGGACGCCAACTCCATTGTGGCATCCAGCAAGACAACGTTAAACCCCGCAGCGAGACACGTTTCTGCGATCCCTCTGCCCATTGTTCCGGCGCCTACTACTCCAATCTTTCCCGTCATGCACAAACCTCCTTTCTAAAGAATACCTTCTACAACCAGCAGTATATTCCTGCCGAAGCGAACCCGCGGCAAGACCCGGAGCCTGGATTCAGTCGGTTGGGGCCATGCCAAGGGGGAGCCGAACTGAGTCCCATTGAGACCGGAGGAGGACCCTGGGGGCTGGAGGTTCCGGCGCTTAGCCCCTCCGTCCGCTTGCGACAACCTGAAAGAATTTGAGCAATACCCTGAGAATCCCTGCCAGGGGCACTGCGAGAAATATCCCCCAGAAACCGAAAAACTCACTCCCTGCGAAGATGGCAAATATCACCCACAGGGGATGGAGCCCTATCCGCTCACCTGTCACCCGTGGAACGAGGACGCTGGAATCAAACCATTGTATGAAACCTACCAGGGCAAGGGCCCAGAGCCCGGTAACAGGCGACTTGAGGAATGCAACCACAAGGATGGGCATGCTGCCTATGGCCGGCCCGAAATACGGGATAAACTCCCCAAGCCCGCTTATCACTCCTAGAACTGCACCGTACTTGAGTTGGAGCAGAGTAGACATGATCCACACCGTGACGGTCACAAACAGAGCAACCAGTGATTGTCCCCTGATGAAACCCGCAAACACCCTGTCTATGTCCCTCACCAGGTCCATGTAGTAGAGGGGGTGGTGAGACATCGTTATTAGGATCTCACGCCTCCACTTGTTTATGTCCCTGAGGATGTAATATGCGATTACCGGTGCAAGCACAAGGTAAGGCACAAAGCCCGCTGAAGACACAATCCCTTGCACCAGAGCTTCGCCGGCGCCGGCAAGCCGGGTTTCCAGCCGGAAAAGAGCCTTGGTCACCCCTTGTACAAAGTCTTCGGGCAGGTTATACTCCCTGCCCAGTTCATAAGCCCTTGCAGCAACATCCCTTATAGACTCAACGTACTTAGGGATTTCAGCCGAGATTTCCCTTAGATCCCCGAAAAAGCGCGGGACAAAATACAAGCCCAACACAAGGGCGGCGGTAAAGATTGTGAGGTACACCAGGCTGATGGCGGCGGATCGGGACATGCCCCTGCGGTTAAGCAAGTCCACGGGCGGCTCAAGGATGTAACTTAAAAAAGCTGCAATGATGAACGGGATAAGCACCTTGCGCAACAGCGCAAGCAAGACTGCAAGTACAATGATTATTCCCAGGTAGACTACTGCTCGCAGATAGACTGCTCGTTGGCGCCTAGACGTGCCCGCCTGTGAACCTTCCTGCAATACGTCCGATGCTTCCCTGCGCCCTCCTCCATGCTCTCCTTGCCCTCCGCTCCATAGCCAGCTTAGCCCGTTCCGAAGGGGTCATTGGCTCTTTTGTCATCATCATGAAGCCCAAGACTACTCCTGCTATGGCGCCCAGTGCCAACCCATCCCAAAACGTCCTCTGTTTCATGCCCAGATGCAACTCCTTTTTCCCGGTGAGTACTCCCAGGGCAAATGCCCATTTCATTGCCCTGATGCACAGTTTCCTGAAGATCATGAAGAGCGCTCAGCTTCACGCCGTAGGCCCGTTCCCCGACCGGATTGGCTTGCCGGGGGTGAACCGGGCAGTACCCCGCCGTCGAGGCCTTCAGGGATTGCAATGCCGTTTGGTTCCAGCCGGTACATTCTGACACCCTGGTCGGTGGACTCAAATTCGATACTGCAATCCCAGCAGTAGTATTGTCCCTGCCCGATTCTCCCTGTAGACCTACTCTTGCACTTGGGGCAGTTCATGCACACGCCTCCCGACCGGTGAAATTTATCCCGTCAGAAGCATTGTTCCCTTGCAAGCTCACGATTATCCATGAACAAACGAGCACACCCCTGCAAATGCTTGAGCCTCTCATGTGCCGGAAGAGCCATGCCGTTGAAGCATCACCCAGGCGATTTCATACACTTGCAGGACTCGATCAGGAGGGGCTGCGGAGGAAACTTGCAGCATCAAGACTCTTTTTTGCGCCTGACGCGTCCGGGGTTTACGTCGTTTTCCCCCGGTTTGTAGTATTTGGCGCCCTTTAGTTGTTCAGGAAGGTATTGCTGCTCAACGTAATGGCCCGGATAATCATGGGGATAAAGGTAACCGTCGCCGCGGCCCAGGTGCTTTGCTCCGGAATACCCCGCGCCCCTGAGGTGCACCGGCACAGGATAGGCAGGCTTCTCCTTCACATCCTGAAGGGCCCTGTCTATGGCAAGGTAAGCCGAATTGGATTTGGGCGCCAGGGCAACGTACACAGTCGCCTGAGCCAAGGGTATCCTCGCCTCGGGCATCCCAAGGTGTTCCGCGGCCCTGAAAGCCGCCTCCGCCAACACAAGCGCCATAGGGTCGGCCATCCCTACGTCTTCAGCGGCGCATATCACGAGCCGCCTGGCAATATATCTGGGGTCCTCCCCCGCGTGGATCATACGGGCCAGCCAGTAAAGGGCCGCGTCAGGGTCGCTTCCCCTCATGCTCTTGATATAGGCGGATATTATATCGTAATGCCAATCCCCTGCCTTGTCGTACAAGCCCACCGGGCTCCGGGTAAGCTCGGCAAGTTTGTCCAGGGTCAAGGCCCTTTTGCCCTCAAGCTTGTCTCCGGCATAATACAGGGCTTCCAACACGTTCAGGGCTGTGCGGGCATCCCCTTTTGAATGCGCAACTATGCGGTCCAGCGCTCCATCCTCTATTATCAGCCGGGATGCGACCAATGCAGTTGCTTCCGCCTTCTTTGTTCCGCCCAGGTTTTCACCTGCCAAGAGCCCTCTTTCAGGGTCACTTATGGCCCTGTCCAGCAAAGCCCGGATATGCTCCGGGGTGAGATGTTCAAAGCGGAATATCCTCATCCGGGACAGGAGGGCTGAGTTAACCGAGAAATAAGGGTTTTCGGTGGTAGCGCCGATGAGTATCAAGGTACCCCTCTCCACGTGAGGCAACAGCACATCTTGCTGGGCTTTTGAAAAGCGGTGGATCTCATCTAAGAACAAGATCGTCCTCTTGCCGGCTTTCCTGGCTTGACGTGCAAAATCCACGATCTTGCGGACATCCTGCACCCCTGAAGATACAGCCGACAGTTCCCTGAAGTAAGACCGGGTCTTCGAAGCAATCAGCCGCGCCAGGGCAGTCTTGCCTGTGCCGGGAGGCCCCCAAAATATCATCGATATCAGCCTATCCTCTTCAACCATGCGCCTAAGGGGCTTCCCGGGCCCCATTAGCTCCTCCTGGCCCAGGTACTCATCGAAATCCGACGGGGTCATCCTGAGCGCCAAGGGTGCGCCCGGGGGTACATAAGCTATCCCATCAGTGCCGGCCCGGGCGGCATGCCCAGGCCGGCCGTGCTCCTGCCCGGCCGTGCCCGGCTCCAGCTCATCAAGTTGATCGCCCCATAACCCTTTTTGGCTCATGCACTCAACGCTTCCTTTACCCGCCTTATCGCCTCGTCTATGTCATCAAAACCCACATCGTTGTGGGTAACCATCCTTACTTTGTACTTTGTGGACGGATTGAACAGCACCCCGCGGCGCTCCATCAGGGCAGCAAACCCCGATGCATCCATTCCGGCGCCCTTGGTCCCCACCAAGACCATGTTGGTCTGGACGGTGCTCATGTCAATGTCCAGCCCCGGGACGGATGCAAGGCCTTGGGCCAGTCGCTTGGCTTTCTCATGGTCTTCTGCAAGGCGCTTGGTCATCTTCTCCAGGGCAACTATGCCCGCGGCTGCCAGGATACCCGCCTGACGCATCCCACCCCCAAGGACCTTCCTGGCCCTACGGGCCCTTTCGATGAAATCCTTGGGCCCTGCGACCAGAGAACCCACAGGGGCGCACAACCCCTTGGACAGGCAGAATTGAACCGAATCTGCAAACTTGGTGATCTGCTTCACGTCAACTCCCAGGGCGGCGGCAGCGTTGAAAACCCTGGCACCGTCAAGGTGCACCGCAATCCCTTGGGCTTTGGCCAGTTCATAAATGGCCCTCATGTTTTCAAGGGGCAGCACGCACCCGCCGGACCTGTTATGGGTGTTTTCCATGCATATCAACGCCGTCCGGGGACAATGGATGTCATCTTCCCTGATGGCTGCTTTCACATCCTCCGGATCCATGGCGCCGCGGGTGCCCGGAACAGTCCTTATCTGGACCCCCGACAGCACCGCGGGACCGCCCGCTTCGTACATGAAAATATGGGCATTGGATTCCACGATAATCTCATCGCCTCGGTTGGCCCGCGCCATGATGGATACCTGGTTGCCCATGGTGCCCGTGGGCACAAACACGGCCGCGTCTTTGCCAACCATCTCGGCGCCCAGGGCTTCCAGCCGGTTTATCGTCGGATCTTCTCCGTAGACGTCATCGCCCACCTCCGCCCTGGCCATCGCCTCGCGCATTTCAGGAGTAGGCTGCGTCACGGTGTCAGAACGCAAGTCTATGGTTTTCTTCAATTGGGCCCCTCCGTTCGGTCTTGTACAAGAGTTCCTTGATTCCCTCTTCTTAACTGTGTACCTACTTCAACTCCGGCTTTATCCAGCCCGGGTAAGGTATGTGGTGCTAATCAGCAATCCCTGCCCTCTGTGCAACCCTATGCACCCATTTAACAAATTCGTCTTCAGTGCGACCGGTGAACCTCTCAATGGGGTTGGCCCCGCTGAAACCGATTACCGTCGGCAAAGTCATGATCCCGAACTTCTGGGCTAATTCCCCCTCTTCATCCACGTTTACTTGCAGGAAGTTTATCTGCCCCCGGTACCTGCTTTCAAGGTCAGGCAGCACCCTGCTGATGACCCCTGCCAGCTGCTTGCACGGCATGCACCAAGGCGCCCAAAACCTCACCACAGACGCCCTGTAACTTGTGATCTCCTTGTCAAACGTCTTGGTGGTTACGCCCTTCATCTGAACTTCCTTCTTCTCTGTTTGGTCCATACAGCCTTCCTCCCGGTCATTCACTTAATCTGAACACCACAGACCCGAAAACCAGAGATTCGGGCTTACCGCCCCAATCTCCTGTTGAGCCCTTGCCACAGCTCCCTCACCCTGCTCTCGGTATCAGCCGGGCTGCCCGAGTTATCTATCACAACATCGGCACGGGCTAGCTTTTCTTCCATGTCCATCTGCGATCTAATCCTGCTCAAAGCCTCTTCCCTGGAGTAGCCGTCCCTTTGCCGGAGCCGCTGTATCTGAAGCTCCAAATCTATCGCCACCACCCATATTTCATCGCAAATCTTGTCCAGCCCGACCTCAAACAAGAGGGGCACATCCAGCACCGCGCACATGGGGGTGCCTCTTTCGGCCGAGCTCCGGTCAAGTGCGTCCAGGATGTTGTGGATCTCACCTATTACATGGGGATGCACGATGGAGTTGATATCGGACAGCGCTTCCCTGTCGTTGAACACTATCCGCCCCAATGCCTTGCGGTCAAGAGTTCCGTCAGGGGCCACTATCCCTTCCCCGAACCTTTCCACCAGCTTCAGGAAGCCGGGAGTGCCCGGCCTGGTCACCTGGTGCGCTATCTTGTCCGCGTCGATGACATGTGCGCCCAACCGGCTCAGGTAACGGGAGACAGTGCTCTTACCTGTGGCTATGCCTCCGGTAAGCCCGAGGACGTATAGGTTTTGCCACCGATCGGGTTTACACATGGGCCCAGCTTTCTCCAACGTCAATCTCAACCTTCAACGGCACCTTGAGCTCCATGACTCCTTCCATTTCCTCTTTGACCACTTGCACCATGCAGTCCTCTTCTTCAGGCGGAATCTCGAAAACCAACTCATCGTGAACCTGGAGAATGATCCTGGAAGCCAGCCCTTCGCGCATAATCCTCCTGTGCAGGCGGACCATGGCCAGCTTGATGAGGTCAGCGGCGCTTCCCTGGATGGGGGTGTTTATGGCCGTCCTCTCGGCAAACCCCCGCCTCGCCCTGTTCCGGGAGCGGATGTCAGGTATGGGCCTCCTCCTCCCCAGGATGGTGGTCACATACCCTGTCTGCCTGGCCTGTTCCACCATTTCATCCATGTACCGCTTCACCATGGGGTACCTGCGGAAGTAGGCGTCAATGAATCCCCTGGCTTCCTCCCTTGAAACGCCTGTATTCCTGGCCAGCCCGAAGTCAGATATGCCGTAAATCACCCCGAAATTGACCGCCTTGGCCCTGTCTCTGAGTTCAGGCGTAACCCGGTCCATGGGGACTCCGAACATCTCTGAAGCAGTCGCCCTGTGAATGTCCTGATCCCGCCTGAAGGCTTCTACCATGGATTCGTCGCCTGACATGTGGGCCATCACCCTGAGTTCGATCTGGGAGTAGTCAGATGCCAGGAATAGCTTGCCCGGCGCCGGCATGAAGATCTCCCTGATTGCCCTCCCCGATTCGGTCCTTACAGGTATGTTCTGCAAGTTAGGCTCAGAGCTTGAAAGCCTGCCCGTGGCGGTGACGGTCTGATGGAAATTCGAGTGGATCCGGCCTGTAACCGGGTTGATCACGCTTTCCAGTGTATCCAGGTAAGTAGACTTCAACTTGGCGTAATGACGGTGTTGGAGAATCTTTTCGGGAAGAGGGTGGATTGAACTGAGAGTCATGAGCACCTCAGCATCGGTAGAGTACCCCGTCTTGGTCTTCTTGACCGGCGGCAGCTTCAGCTTTTCAAACAAGATGTAACTGAGCTGTTTGGGTGAACTGAGGTTAAACTCTTGTCCGGCGATTTCATAGATCTCCCGTTCCAGTGCATCCATTGTTTGGGCAAACCGATCCCTGAGTGCCTGGCCTTTGGGGAGATCTACGGCGATTCCCATGGCTTCCATGGCGCCCAGCACCTCGATCATGGGAAACTCCACATCCCGGGCTAACGTCCAAAGGCCGTTCCGCTCCAGGTCTGTTCTCATTTCATCTGCCAGTCTCAGGGCAAAGTACGCCCCCTGAGCCAGGTGGGCCATGTGAGCTCTTGCGGCATCATCACCTAACCTCAGATCCTTGGGCAGATCGTCAATGCTTTGAGGCATGTCCCCACCCAGATAACCATTGACCAGGGCGTCGAGCTTGTAGCTTGTACGAGTGGGATCCAGCAAGTACGCCCCAACCATGGCGTCAAACCCAAGGCCCTTGAGAAATATGCCTCTATGGAAACCCAGGGTGTAAAGCCACTTGAGATCGAAACCGAACTTCTTGACCTCAGGATCCTGCAGGACAGGTCCGAGGTACTTCCACATAAGGTCCTGGTAAGCGTCTGAACAAGCCAAATCCCCTGAGCGGAAATCGATCAGATAGGGGCGATCACCCGCTGAAATCCCCAAAAGCCGCGGCCATGAGAACTCACGGATTACATGGGTATGGACGCCGGTGGTAATCCCGCCTGGGCCCGCGTACACCGACATATACCCTGATTGTCCTATCCGTTCCGCAAGGTCTCTGAGCCTTTGCTCCGTATCTATGAGCTCATATGTGTCCGACATCCCGCCTGAAACCGATGCCTGCGCGTCTTGTTGTTCAAACCTGTCAAGCCTTCTCAGCAAGCTTTGAAACTCCATTGAGTTAAAGAACTCACGGGCCTTTTCAACGTCAGGTCCTTCCCACTTAGCGTCTCCCACGTCAACGTGGCACGGGGCGTCGCAGTCGATGGCGGCCAACCGTTTGGACAAAAGCGCTTCCTCCTGATGCTCTTTGAGCAGTCTCTGAACCCTTGAAGGGGAGACTTTAGCTATGTTGACGAAGATCTGCTCTATGTCGTCGTATTGGTTGAGGAGATTGATTGCGGTCTTGGCGCCTATCCCTTTCACCCCTGGGATGTTGTCAGACTGGTCGCCGGCAAGCCCCTTGAAATCGGGGATCTGCTCGGGCCATACTCCCATGTCCTCTTTGACCCCGCCCCTGTCGTATTGCTTGGACTGACTGATCCCTCTGACAAAAAGGATGGCTTCCCGTCCCTCGCCCACCAGCTGGAGACAATCCTTGTCGCCTGAAAGGATGAGCACTTCGAAGCCTTCTCCGCTGTACTTGCACGCCAAGGTGCCTATTATGTCGTCGGCTTCATACCCGGGAAGTTCAACGCAAGATATGCGCAGCACTGAAAGGGCTTCTTTCAGCATGGGCAGCTGCACCTTGAATTCGTCCGGACTGGGCTTCCGGGTAGCCTTATACGCTTCGAACTCAGCATGCCTAAACGTGGGCGATGGATGGTCGAAAGCACAGATGATGTAATCAGGCTGTCTCTCGTCGATAAGGCGGAAAAGCATGGCAAGGAATCCGTACACGGCGTTGGTCGGCACACCTTTACTCGTAGAAAGGGGGGGGAGTGCGTAAAAGGCCCGGTTGGCTAGGGAGTTGGCATCTACCAGCAGAAGTCGTCGGCCACCCATTTCGCTGTCACCCCTCAGTAGTATTTACAGTATCAGTATATTGGTCCTCGGACGGCTTGGCAATTTAAACGCCCGGGGGTGCCCCTGCCAGGGGTCGGAATTTTTCCTGTAAAGCAAGGCCGCCCGTCGTTCAACGGGCGGCCGACCACTAACTAAGTGGTCTACAAGAGGCATACGCTATTCTGCTTAATTATGCGATTTCTCTTGGCAGGTTAACTTACCCATTGCCTGGCTTACGCATTACCCTTCGCACCAGGAAGAACCCTGCGACCAGCAGGATAGCTGCAGGAGCCACCCGGGCGAGGAACATAGCCAGGTCTTGCCATGCCTCCACAAAGGCCTTCCAAATCTTGCCCCAATATGACGGGGAGCTCCTCCGAGAACCTTCTTCTGCAATGTTCACTGACAGGAAGGACATGGCAGACGATTTTTCCAGCACATTCTGCTTGCCCTTCAAGGTCTCTATCTCGGTCCTTACCCGGGCCAGTTCACCCTCGACCTGCAGAAGTTCCCCTACGGTATTGGCATTCCCCATGATCTGCAGGAGCCTCTGTTCCTGCTGTACCTTGTGCTTGATCCGGGCCTCTAAGTCCACGTATTGCTCAGTGACGTCCTGTTCAGCTATGTCTTCTTGGGTAACCCTTCCCAGGACCGATATCTCATCAATGGCAAGATCCAGATGCTCAGAAGGCACCCTGGCCGTCATGTAGAATGCCGTGGACCGCTGGCTGCCTTCAGCGACAGACATGGAAGACGATTCCACATATCCCTGATAAGAACGGACTATGTGGATGGCTTGCCTGGATACGTCATCGACGCCTCCCTGGCTGACTTCCAGGGTCAATCTCGCCCTCCTTATGAGCTTCCTTTCGATACCGGCGGTAGCGGCATCGGTAAAGTAATCTTCCCCGGACCACTCTGCGCCGCTTTCACCTGAACGCTGGATAGCTTCACCTTCAACGCCTGAAGGCATTTCAGCCATCCCAAAAAACTGTTCGCCTTCAAGGCCGGGAACACCCATGCTCCGATCAGCCTCTCCCTTAGAAGTCAATGGGGCATCATAACGCCTTGCCCAGAACAACGTGCCTGCCGACGACAGTATCATAATCACCAGACAGGCAGCCAAGGCCAAAGCAACCCTCCTGAAGCCGCCACGGCGCAAGGAAGGCAGCTTCCAACGGAGCCGGCCCGGCTTAGGCGAAGTCTCAAGCTCTTCCACCTCAGCTTGGGCCGCCTGCGCACCGGCCACGGCTCCCATAATCCTGGCATGCAACTCAGGCGGAGGCTCAAGTACCGGGAGGGACTGGAGAGCAGACTTAACCTGCCGTAGCTCCTCCAATACCGCATTGCAATGCCTACATGTCTGCAAATGAGCTTCCACAAGGCCATGAGCTTCGGGATCAAGTTCGTCGTCCAAGTATGAAGACAGAAGTTCAGCAACTTCACGGCAAGTCACGCTTCATCCCTCCTTCCGTCCTGTTTGACGTAAGATGGAAGGATTTGTTCCGCAGCTATCAATTTTCTTAAAATATTCCTTGCCCTGTGGATCCGGGACTTAACCGTACCCAGGGATGTATCGAGGATTTCGGCAATTTCCTGGTACGAATAACCCTGCACGTCACATAAAATCAACACCGCCCGGTAATGTGGTTCCAAGTCGTCCAGGATGGCAAAGAGCTTTTCCCCCAGAAACTTGGCCTCGACAAGGTCTTCAGTGCTGTCTACCGGATCTTCCACCTGCCTTTGAACTTCTGAGTCGGAGAACTCCACCGGGGCATCGAGGGAATATACCTGGGCCTTCTTGCGCCTGCGCAAATGATCCAGGGAAGCGTTCATGCATATCCTATAGATCCAGGTGGAAAACTTGCTGTCCCCCCTGAAACCGGGCAAGGCTTGGTGGGCCTTAAGGAACACTTCCTGCACTATGTCCATGGCATCTTCACTGTCGGATACCATGCGCAAGGCAACGTTATACAGTTTGGTTTCATATGCCCTTACAAGAGCCTCAAAAGCAGATAGATCGCCTCTTGACGCCCTTTCAACCAGAGCCTCTTCATTTTGCAAAGCCACCGGTTTCCCCCCCCGGTATTACTATTCCTTCTCAGCCTTCCGGCACAGCCCGAGTTCCTTAAGCTGCTCATCTGACACTTGGGACGGTGCACCTGTCAACAGGCATGTTCCCTTGGCGGTCTTGGGAAATGCAATCACGTCCCTTATGGTGCTTGCTCCCACCATCACCATCAAGAGCCTGTCGAGCCCGAAGGCGATCCCGCAATGGGGAGGCGCCCCGTACTCAAAGGCTTCCAGGAGAAAACCGAACTTCTCCTCGACTTCTTCGGCCGAGAGGCCGAGAAGCCTGAACATCTTGTCCTGAAGTTCCCTTTGATGTATACGTACGGAACCTGAGCCCAGTTCCACTCCGTTCAACACCAAGTCGTAAGCCCGTGCCCGCATCCGGGCTTTGTCTGTATCATCGTCAGATTCAAGCAAGTGTGCGTGCCTGGCAACAGGGCTGGTAAACGGATGGTGAGCCGCCTGCCAACGGGAATCCTCTTCGTTTCTTTCCAGAAGCGGGAACTCTGTGACCCACAAGAACTCATACTTGTCTTCCGGTATCAGTCCCAGCTTCTCCCCCAGAGTCAGACGGATCCTGCCCAAGGCCGTCACAGCCACCTCAAACGGGCCTGCGACTATCAGTACCAGGTCCCCTTCCTTGGCGCCGGCAGCCTGTGCAATGCCGGCCACCTCTTCATCTGACAGGTGCTTTCGCACAGGGGACTTGGCTCCGCCCCCGGGAAGATAGGCCAGATGTATGAGGCCAGCAGCCCCAAACTCCTTAGCCTGCGCGGTAAGTAAATCAAGTTCCTGCCTGGACATGCCTGCACATCCAGGGGCGCAGATGGCCCTCACCGTACCCTTGAGTTCAACTGTATTCCTGAACACCAGGAAGCCCGATTCCCGCACCACACCGGTGATGTCGTGTATTTCCATCCCGAAGCGCGTATCGGGCTTGTCAGTGCCGTACCGCTCCATGGCCTCATCCCGCGTCATCCTGGGGAAAGGCAATCCGATTTCAACACCCAGGACTTCATTCCACAGGTGTTGCATCATCCCTTCCATGAGGGCAAACAACCGGTCCTCGTTTGCAAAGGACACTTCGATGTCGATCTGGGTGAATTCAGGCTGCCTGTCAGCCCTAAGATCCTCGTCCCTGTAGCAACGGGCCAGCTGGAAATACTTGTCCACTCCCGAAACCATGAGAAGCTGCTTGAACAGCTGGGGCGACTGGGCCAGGGCAAAAAAACTGCCCGGTTCCAACCTTGAAGGAACAAGGTAATCCCTGGCGCCTTCAGGAGTGCTCTTTGTCATGGTAGGCGTTTCTACCTCCCAAAACCCTTTCCGGGACAGGTAGTTCCTTATTGCCAACGTTGCCTTGTGCCTTAGCTCAAGGTTCCTGAGCATGGGCAACCTTCTGAGGTCGAGATACCTGTATCTCATCCTCAGCCCCTCGTCAGGCTCGGCTTCATCGCGGATTACGAAAGGAGGCGTCTTGGCCCTGTTGAACACCTTGATGTCATCGGCCATGACTTCAATCATGCCTGTGGGAGAATTCGGGTTTTCGGTGCCCGGCGCCCGCTTTACCACAGTGCCTGACACGCACAGCACATATTCTGAACGCACTTTCTTGGCAAGCTTGAAACTCTCAGGGGTTCTGTTGTGATCCGTTACCACCTGCACCATGCCCGTGCGATCCCGGAGATCGATGAAAATCAGTTCGCCCAGGTCCCTCTGGCGGTTAACCCATCCCATGAGCACCACCTTGGAACCGGCATCTTTCTCCCTGAGTTCGCCACAGTAGCAAGTACGGCCCTGGCCTTCATAGCCGGATACTGCAACTGGCGGTGTTGCGTTTGTGAGTTTTTCTCCTTCAGCTGCTGCCACCTGAGACTTCCTCCTTTAAGAAATCTACCACCTGTCCGGTCGGAACCTGCTTCTGCCATCCGTGTTCCATGGACCTTATTGTCACAAGACCTTGCCTGACTTCTTCCTCTCCGAGTATCGCAACATACCTGGCATTCAGCCTGTCGGCATGTTTCATCTGCGCCTTCACGCTTCTCCCAAGAGCGTCGAAGTCGCCGGAAATCCCGGCTCGGCGCAAGTCAACGAGGAGCTTGAAGCCTGCCTCGGGAATACGTCTATCTTCACTGTCAGGGAAAAGCACAAAACAATCAATGGATACCTCTGGCATCAACGGCCTTTCGCCCTTCTCCGCCGCCAGAATCAGCCTCTCAACACCCGCGGCAAACCCCACTCCGGGGCACGGTTTGCCGCCCAGTTCCTCAACGAGCCCATCGTAGCGCCCTCCGGCGATGACGGTATCCTGGGCTCCAAGGGGAGGCCACTTGAGTTCGAACACCGTCTTCGTGTAGTAGTCCAGCCCCCTGACCAGGGTTGGATCCACGGCGTACTCAATTCCGAGGGATGTCAGTATCTCTTGAAGGGCCGCCCAATGTCTACGGCAATCATCGCACAGGTGATCCTGCATCAAGGGAACGTCCGCCACGGCTTCCCGGCACCCTTGGTTCTTGCAATCCAGAATCCTGAGGGGGTTGACCTCAAGCCTCTCCCGGCAATCCTGGCACAGCTCACCCGCCCTGTCCGAAACGTGCTTGAGGAAATCCTCCCTGTAAGCCTTTCGGCATTCAGGGCACCCGATGGTGTTGATATACAGTGTGGTGCCTGTAAGGCCCAGTTCCTCCGCTATCCTCACCCCAAGGAGGATCACTTCCGCATCTGAGTAAGCAGAGGGCGAACCCAGTATTTCCACGCCATACTGTACAAACTCCCTGTACCGGCCTGCCTGGGGTTTTTCGTAGCGGAACATGGAACCCAGGTAGAACAGTTTTCTCGGCAAAGGGCCTCCGGCAAGCCCGCGTTCCAAGAACGCCCTGGCAACAGGGGCGGTGCCTTCAGGCCTGAGGGTCAGATCCCTGCCTCCCTTGTCCTTGAATGTGTACATCTCTTTGCGGACAATGTCAGTGGCCTCCCCCACCGCCCTTGCGAACAGTTCGGTGTGTTCGAACATGGGAGTCCTGATCTCCTCAAAGTTGTAAATCTTAGAGAGCCGTCTAAGGAGCGCTTCGATATATGCCCACTTGTGCGACTCGGGAGGCAAGATATCATTGGTGCCCCGAGGTGCTCTAAGCATTGCTACCCCTCCCAGGGATTTTGTTTGTTCATCTAAGATACCATACTTTAGAACAAAAAGGGGTTTTCTGTGCGTTCCCTTCCCACGGTGGTAGGTTCACCGTGGCCCGGATATATAACGGTATCGTCGGGTAGGATCAAAACCTTATTGCGGATGCTGTCAAGGAGCTGTCCGGTGTCGCCGCCCGGAAGATCCGTCCTGCCCACGCTCACGCTGAAGATGAGGTCTCCTGAGAAGAGCACTCCCGGTACCCGGCGCCCGGAGTCCCCGCTCCCAGGCCGGTACAGGCATACGGAGCCAGGGCTGTGCCCCGGTGTCCCCAGCACTTGAAGGCCGGTATTCCCGAAGGTGATCACGTCCCCTTCCTTCACGAAGCCGACCTCTTTTGGCCGAATCATTGTTTCATTACCGGGAAATGCCCTCATCCAACCCGGATCCTCCAGAAAAACGCTGTCAGCCTTAGAGATCAGCACGGGGACCGGCTTCTTGGCCTGGATAAACCCAGTTTCAAGGAAATGGTCGATATGGCCGTGGGTAATCACGATGTACCGAAGGTCAAGCCCCCGGCTGTCGATGAAATCCAGGATTTCCTGGCCGTTCCCGCCAGGATCTATCGCCACGGCTTTCCCTGACCCTTCATCTTCTGCAACGTAGCAGTTTGTCTGCAGCAAGCCCACCACGAGCGTGTGTACCTTCACCGGCAACCCGCCTTTCATCATGGAATCAACCTAAACCGCCAGGCGTATCCAGGTCAAAACTCCTTCTCGCTTGAAATCAATATGGTAACAGGCCCGTCGTTGACCAGTTCCACTTGCATGTATGCCCCGAAAACCCCCGTCTTGACGGTCAAGCCCATGCGCTGCAATTCCTCTACCACTTTCAGGTACAAGTGCTCACCCTTTTCAGGGGGAGCGGCTTGGTCAAAACCGGGCCGCTTGCCCTTCTTGACGTCACCGTACAGGGTAAACTGGGACACCACAAGGACCTCCCCGGAAACATCCAGAAGAGATAGGTTCATCTTGCCTTCCTCGTCAGGGAACACCCTGAGGCCGGCAAGCTTGCCCGCCATATATGACACATCTTTTTCAGTGTCGTTTTTCCCCACGCCTAAAAGCACAAGGGCCCCCGGGCCGATGGCTGAGACTTCCGCACCATCCACTACCACTCTTGCGCTTCTCACCCGTTGGAATACAGCCCGCACATCTTACCTCCCCTTACCGAAAACACGTTTTACCGTTATGATTCCTTCTATCTGCCTGATCCCGGCAACCACTTTCTTGAGTTCATCCAGGTCATGGGTCTCAAATTGGATGTTGATCGTTCCAGTCCCGTCAGGCCGTCCCCTGGCCGTGGCGTTGGTGATGTTGGAGCCCATGTCGGCGATGACCGATGTGATTTCAGCAAACAGTCCAGGCCTGTCCACACCCTCCGCCAGTATTTCTACGGGATACGAAGCCCTTACCTCGGTTTGCCACGCCGTTTCGATAAAACGTTCAGTATCGGTAAGGGACATAAGGGTGGGGCAATCAAGCCTGTGGACGGTAACGCCCCGTCCCCTTGTGATATACCCGATTATGGGATCTCCGGGTACAGGTGAACAGCATTGGGCCAGGCGCACCAAGATCCCGTCCATCCCTTTGACGATGACCGCTTCTTCCGGCCCCCTCGGTTTCCTGGGGACTACCTTGGGGGCTTCCTCGTCCCGCTTGGGCAACAGATCCGGCGCCGTCCTGACGGCTTCGTCGCGTAACTTGGTGGTCACGTGGACTGCGCTTATGCCCCCGTAGGAAATGGCCGCATACAAGCTTTGTATATCAGGGTAGTTCATCTTGCGCAGCACGTTCCCGGCTACCCCGGCTTCTATGAGATCCCCCAGCTTCACACCTAGTTTCTGCTGCACCTCAGCCTCAAGGGTGGCCTTGCCCCGGGCAATGTCTTCCTCCCTGAGCTGTTTCCTGAAAAACGAGCGTATCTTAGATCGCGCCTGGGACGTCTTTACTATATCCAGCCAGTCCCGGCTGGGCCCGGATGACTGCCGGGAAGTGAGTATCTCCACTATATCCCCTGTATTGAGCTTGTAGGACAAGGGTACCCGCCTGCCGTTGCCCTTTGCCCCCACACACCTGTGGCCCACGTCTGTGTGAATCCTGTAGGCGAAATCAAGGGGCGTTGAGCCCACGGGCAAATCGATCACATCGCCCTTGGGAGTGAAGACAAACACCTCGTCGTTAAACACGTCGATCTTGAGGGCTTCCATGAACTCCCCGGCGTCGGTCATCTCCCTTTGCCAGTCCAGGAGCTGGCGCAACCACGACATCTTTTGGTCAAAGGATTGGTCCGACTTCCTTTCTTTGTACTTCCAGTGAGCCGCGCTGCCGTACTCGGCAGTCCTGTCCATCTCCCTGGTCCTTATCTGTAACTCGAAAGGCTGCCCTAAAGGCCCCAACACGGTGGTATGGAGTGACTGGTAACCGTTGGGCTTGGGCATGGCGATGTAGTCTTTGAACCTTCCGGGCATGGGCTTCCATAGGTTATGGACCAAACCCAGCACCTCGTAGCAATCACTCACAGTGGCGGTGATCACCCGCACCGCCAGGAGATCATATATCTGGGAAAGGTCGGTGCCCTGGCGTTGCATTTTCCTGTATATGCTGTACAGATTCTTGGCCCTTCCCTGGACTTCCGCCTGTATGCCGTGGTCTGAAAGCAGGCTTTGCAGACGGCTGATCACCATGGCTACCTCGGCTTCACGCTCGCTGCGCTTGCTCGCTATCTGTTCCGCCAGTGCCTGGTATTCTTCAGGGTAAAGGTACCTAAACCCCAGATCTTCAAGTTCCCACTTGAACCGCCAAATCCCCAGGCGGTGGGCAAGGGGCGCGTATATATCCAGGGTCTCTTCGGCGGTTTGCCGCTGTTTCTCAAGGGGGAGGGCGTCAAGAGTCCTGAGGTTGTGCAAGCGATCGGCAAGCCTGATAACCACAACCCGCCAGTCTTCCGCCATGGCAAGGAACATCTTTCGCAGGTTAGACACTTGTTCTTCCATCCGCGAGTGGAACTGTATCCTGCTGAGCTTGGTTACGCCGTCCACCAGCCTGGCTATCTCGGTGCCAAACTCCTGGGTTATTTGTTCGAGGGTAATGTCGGTGTCTTCCACCACGTCATGGAGCAAGGCAGCGGCCAGAGTGTGAGCATCCCCTTCCAGCTCAGATAGTATCCGGGCTACAGCAACGGGATGCTCGATATATTCCTCTCCTGACAGCCTGAATTGCCCTTCGTGAGCCTTGGCAGCAAAAACATAGGCCCTTTGGACCAGTTCCCTGTCCTGTTCCGTCAAGTAAGCACCTATGTCTGCTTGCAGTTTTTTCACTGCCATCGGCCCGGCCGTCTGCCCCCCTTTATTCTGAAAAAACGACATTCCCGGTGTGCCTCCCAGCCCGAATGTCGCTTTTTGTAAGCGTATGTATTGGATTGCACCTCAAACTTGCTGCTTACAAGGTGTCCCGTGTATCGTCAACTGTCGAGCTTCACCACTGAATACACGTCATACCCCATTTTAGATAGATTAGCCCTACCAGGGATGTAAGTCAACTCAATCAGAAACACCACAGCAGCCACTTGACCGCCTAGTTTTTCCACCATATCAATGGTGGCGGCAATGGTACCTCCTGTTGCCAGCAGATCGTCAACCACAAGCACCCGCTGGCCGGGCTCTACTGCATCCTTATGTATTTCAAGGGTGTCGGTTCCGTACTCCAGCTCGTACTCCCCGCTGAGAGTCTCCCACGGCAGCTTCCCCTTTTTCCTGACCGGCGCAAAACCTTTGCCCATGGCATAAGCAAGTGCACTGCCCACCAGGAACCCCCTGGCCTCAGGCGCCACAATCACGTCAAATTGTATATCTTTGCACACACCTTTGAGGGCATCGATGCACTTCCTAAACACCTCAGGATCTTTCAGAAGCGGGGTTATGTCTTTGAAACTAACCCCCTTCCGGGGAAAATCCGGAATCACCCGAATCTTCGACATTATTTGTTTCTCAACGCTTTCCCCCATGTCTTAACCCTCCCTCAAATCGTTGCATTAGCTGTCCTGCAGTTTTCCGGAGCCTGCGTCCCTGCACATACATGGGCGACCCTGACAGGCTCACTTGTCCTTTGGGCCTGTGTAAGACAAACATAGGCATCCGGTTGACAAGGTCGGAAGATATCATATCCAGTTCCATCATAATGGAAATACACGACCCCAACAGCACCAACTGCTGCTCATATGCGGCGCCTTCAAGCCCCGCAATGCCCTGTTTATACAAGGGGCTGGCTTCCCACACAGGTATCTTGCCGTTCCCCGGCCTCCCAATGAGAAATTTCCACACTCGCTCCACGTATTCCTTTGACGGGTAGCGAGCATGGAGCCACCTTATTGAATCGTCCACATATGTGTCCAGGAACATGCTTTCCACTCCCGGGGTCATTGACAACTGCGTAAGCTTCTCGGAAGATTTCCCGGAAACGGGCGGGTGCACCACCAACAGCCTGAGCTCGCGTCCCAGATCCTCGTCTATGAGTTCCCAAGGTGCCGTAGACACCACTACCCCGTCGCCCTTCTCCAGGATGACTCTTGCGTTGTGGGCAAGCGCCCCTCGCTGTCCGCTTAAGTGGAGCCCGGCTTGGGCGCCAAGACGTCTCAGCCCCACCCATATGGAGGCTGCGGCATCACTGCTCCATGTGTACACAACCGTAGGGCTCCCGTCCGGGATGTAACGGGCCAGACTCAGGTAATTACCCCCTAGCATGCTCCAGGGAAGCCTGACGTCTTCCACGTACAGGGACACCCTCTCCCGGCCAAGATATGTGTCGCGGTTGGGGGTGAATACCAGGTCACAAGCTCCCGGAAAGCACACATGCAGACTCCTGTGGCCTGCGCCGAACCATATTAACCTGGCCTGATTGTAGTTTCCGCCCTTTGCGCCAATTGTGAGCTCAAGGTGTTCCCCGGTTTTGCCCAGCAATCTCGCCCCGGTGATCCTGGCTCCGAAAACCCCCAAAGCAGGCCTGGGATTCCCTGCCCCAAAGGGCTCCAAGGATACAAGGGGCATCAAAACGTCGTCGCGGCAATCCTCAACCCCTAGCAGCCCGTCCAACTGCAACACGGATTCGAGCAGTTTATCCTCCAAGAGCTTCCGCACCACGCCTTCAAACTTGTCAGCGAACGCGGGGATGTCTTCATCCCTCACCGAAAACCCCCCGGCCGATTCGTGTCCCCCGTAGTTCACAAGGAATTCCCTGCATTCTGACAATGCCTGGTGCACGTTGAGTCCCGGGATTCCCCTTACCGAGCCCTTGAGCACCGGGCCTTCGCCTGCCATCAAGGCGCAGGGCCGCCAGTGCCTGTCCCTCACCTTTGAGGCCGCTATGCCCACAACTCCTTGATGCCACTCTCTTCCAACCTCACAGATGGAGTAGCGGGGATAGCCGTAACGGGTCGCGCCGGTGTCCTTGCCTGCAGCCAACCAAGTCGCCGGATCACCGGCTGCGGGTTCCACCGCAAGCTTGCCAATTCTTTCATAACATTCCTCAAGTATCGCCAGTTCAATCTTGCGCCTTTCCCTGTTAAGCCTGTCCAGTTCCCGGGCAAGCTCAAACCCTTTACGCAAATCATTCTCACACAGCAAGGCGAACGCATCCCGAGCGTGGCTGAGCCGGGCTGCGGCATTGATCCTGGGAACCAAGGCAAACATCACATCCCGCTCAAACTCCAAGGGGCGGCCTTGGACAAGATCGCCCAAGGTCCCCTCATCCCAGCGCCCCAGCCCCTCCCATTCATCCGGTACGTTTTCACCCAACTTATCCGCCGCGGTGTCATTTGGGCTGTCATTGACGTCATATAGCCTAAGGTCTTGTCCCATCTTGAACACGCCTGATACGCAGAGCAAGGCCAGGATTCCCGGACGATGTGTGCGCTGCAAGAGCTTCAGGCCTTGTCTTGCCCACAGGCGGTTAAGCCCGGTCACAGGATGCCCGTCTCCTGCAACGGACATGGCCAGCATGTCAGTGCCCCAATCGTGTGGTATCCCGTCCCCGAGACCCCTTTGGAGGAGAAAAGCCTTGGCCAATAGGTACGCAACCCCGGCACCTGTGAGATGGTGAAGCCTGAAACCCTCCCATGAAGGCAAATGGGGATTCAAGACTGAAACGGCGTCAGGCAGGGAAGGGCCCGGCCTGTGGTGGTCGGTGATGATCACGTCTATCCCAAAGCCCTTGGCCTTTTCGCATGCGTCCCACCCGGTGATCCCGCAATCGGCGGTGACTATCAGGTTGATTCCTTCCTCATGAAACCTGTCTATGAGCTTGGCGTGAAAGCCATATCCGTCCTGAAACCTGCATGGGAAGAATGCCTCCACATGCTGTATCCCCCCAAATTCCAGGCCTTCCTTGAGGATCACCGCGGAAGTCACGCCGTCGGCATCGAAATCGGAATATACGAGTACCTTTTCGCCGGAACCGGCCGCTTGGCCCAGCCTCTGCAAGGCTGCTTCAATACCCGGCAGAGCCATGAGGTCCGGAAGGGAGGATTGTCCTGTCCAAAGCTCCACTGCGTCTTGGATACAGCCGCCGGCCCGCCGAAGCAGCAATGACGCGGTTTCCGCCGGAACGGCCAGCATCTCTGACAGGGCGTCAACTTGGGCCGGGTCGGTGGGCACCGGGTGGTCCCACCGGGCATAAGATCCTGTTATGTATGTCATGAGAACGTTTGCAAGTACATCTTCCTTCATCTTGTTACAGGGTATCTCTCTCCGTCCTGTGAGCTTCCATGGCTATTTCCATGGCCCTTAGCTCTGCTTCCAGTCTCTCGGCTTTATCTCTCTGTTCCTCCAGAGCTTGCTCCAATTGCTTGACTTGTCTTGTAGACGCCTCAAGGGCCTTGGTAAGCTGCCTCACCTGCCCCCTGACCTTGGCGCCTTTGAGCCAGGTCCAAACCGTCCCCACAAGCAGGCCGATTAGCAATGAGCCCAGGACCACGATTGCCATGTTGAGGGACAGGCTCCAACTCAAGAAGGTTATGGAAACCATTTGCGCATTCTGGACGGCAAATATCACCACCGGAATCAGCAGCAGCACCACCAATATGAGCAACGGACTCACCTCCCGGATGTCCTGCCGGAGTATCAAGTTAACACGTCGGTTCATCTATGTCTACGACGCCGGTACGCCTTTTGCCTCTCTTCTGACACATCGGTTTCCTCTTTGTCCGGGGCTTTACTCCAATCGTACCCCTCGAGCAATTTCCCGAAATCTCCGGCTTCAGGGCCGAAATAATCGTCCATGGTTTCCTCCGGGCCCGAATGAGCGTCGTCCGTGCCGTCACCGCTGCCTCCAAGGGAAAGAGCCGCTTGACGCTTGCGCCTTTGGATGTTGAGCCCTATCCTCCTGGCCCGCTCCATGAGCTCATGCCGCGCTTTGTCCACTTGCTGCTTGAGATGGATATCTTCGAACCCCGTCCGGGCCGGTCGAGGCGGGCCCTGCTTCGACAGTTCCACAAGCTTGTTTACCCACCGTTTGAGTCCTGCCCTGTGGGATATCTCCATGGCAGGAATGCGTATCACCGAAAACCCCCAGCTTTCCAGTTCAGTTTGGCGCTTCCTGTCTTCCGACTGACGGGAGGATGTGAGGTGGCTCCATCCGTCCACCTCCACAATGAGCCATTCATCCACCAGGAAGTCCACGGTGAACCGGTCTATCGGGACCTCCCTTTCAAACGCGACCCCTGCCTTCTTGAGGGCTCTTGAGAGTTTGAGTTCGCTGGAAGTGTCCTCGTGATAGCCCCATATTTCACGGGAAGTGTACTGCCTACCGGGCCTCTTCTTCATCGGAGGCCTCCTTTTCCCCTGACGGGAACGGCTTCGGGAGCTTGAGGACAACCTTGGCCGGCTCCGCAAGGGGTACTGAATAATCGTCTCCGGGGCCCATATACGTGTCAAACCAAGCGACAATGTACTCCAACCTCTCCACCCTGTGCAGAGGTTTGCCCGATCGCGGCAGATTATGGTTTTCGCCGGGGAACCTGACCATAACCGCTGTCTTCTTGAGGTTTCTGAGCGCCGTGAACATCTCGTCTGCTTGGCTTATGGGACACCGCATGTCGTCTTCGCTGTGGATTAGGAGGAGAGGAGTTTCAATGTTACGCACGTACATAATCGGGGATCTTGACAGGTAAGCTTCAGGGTTGTCCCACGGATCCCCGTCGAACTCGAACTGGCCGTTCATGTAGGCGAGGTCGCTCACCCCAAACTGGCTGAACCGGTTACACGTGCTCCTGCAGGCGACTGCGGCTTTGAACCTGTTGGTGTGGCCGATTATCCAATTCGTCATATACCCGCCGTAACTGCCTCCGGTGACCCCCATCCTTTCATTGTCTACCCAAGGGAGCTTGGCAGCGAAATCCGCAATGGCCATCAGGTCGTTGTAATCCCCGCCTCCCCAGTCATGCCGCGTGGCGGCCACGAACTCCTGGCTGTACCCAATGCTGCCCCGCGGGTTGCCGAAAACCACCCCGTACCCCCGCGAAGCCAGCACCTGGAACTGATGGAAGAAAGCAAACCCGTAGGCCGAATGGGGGCCGCCGTGTATGTGCAGGATAACCGGATATGCCTTGCCGTCTTGCATCCCAATGGGTTTCATGACCCACGCCTGAAGTTTCAAGCCGTCGTACGCTTCCACCTCTACCTCTTCAGGAATGCTGAGATACCGGGAGTCAAGGAGATCCTGGTTGATTCTGGTCAGCCGCCGCACTTCCCCTTTGCCTTCCGGGGCTTCCAAGACCGTGTCCCCGGACTTGCCTGCATCCACACTCAAGTCGAGGCTCCAGATGTCGCAGATCACCTCAGGTGAGGTGACTGCAAGGGCGAACTTGTCGCAAGATGCGGCCTTGCTCCAGCCGTAGATGGCGCTGTTTCCGCCGGCAACAAGATTTACGGCCCTGGTGTCCACATCCACGCTGTAGAGGCCGGTTGCCCCGTGAGCCAGAGCGGTGAAGTAGATGGTTGTCCCGTCCGCGGACCACACAGGCCTTGATTCTGAAGGAGACACCATATCGGATCCGGGGGTCTGTCCCACACCCAGTTGGGCCGACCTTGTAAGGAAGGTGACGGGCCCTCCGCCGGCCTCAACCACGCATACCCCGGGAACGGTGGCACCCCTGTATTCGTTGTCATGCCCGAAGCAAGCAATCCGGCGGCCGTCAGGCGACCACGAAGGGGAGTACAGCACTGCGTCCCCTGATGTAAGTTGCTTTATCTCTCCGCCTCTTGCAGGCACCAGCCATAGGTCTCTCACCAAAGAAACCTCATAATCGGGAAACCTTGCCGATACAAACGCAATGTAGTTGCCGTCAGGCGACCATGCAGGGTCGAGGCAATCATACGGGCCTGAAGTAAGCTGGGTCAGCTCTCCTGAATCCACGTCCAGCACGAATATCTGGTAGTTGGTTTCAGGCAGGAATCCCACGGAATCCAGCTTGTGCCTGAGCCGGGTGAGCACCCTCACATCTGACTCCTTGCCTGAATTTGAACGGTCCTGACCCTTGGAAGGTTCCAAGGCACAGAAGGCTATTTTCTTCCCGTCGGGCGACCAGACCGGGCTCCTTACCCCTCCCTCCACCGATGTGGTCTTGGTGCCTTCGCCCCCTTTAACCGAGAGGATGTACAGCTGATTCTTATCCTTGCCCCTGTCAGACAGAAAGGCTACCTTGGTTCCGCAAGGTGACCACCTGGGGCAGGTATCGTTGCCTGTACCTGAGGTAAACTTCATGATTTCTGCTTGCGCCTTGTCTTGCCCGACCATGTATATCCGGGTGTTATACGGTTTTACTTCTCCCCGGTCAGTTACAGTTTTTACTTCAAACAGGATCTTGGTCCCATCAGGGGATATTTGAGGATCCCGTACCCATTTCATGAGATATATGTCCTCCGAAGTCACAGGCCTCATGACAGAGTTCTCCTTTCATGAACCTACTGGATCCGCCGGCCCGCCGCCGATGCTTTCATCCTTTTTCGACAAACGGGAAGCTGCAACCGTGGACTCTAGGAGATCATAACATCAAATGCATAAAAAGAGGATTCTCCCTTCGGTTGTAGAATGAACACCTGATGGGAAGCAAGGCTGAATGCGTTTCAAGTCGCGGTCTGTTTCCCCTACGCCCATAAAGCTTAGATATAATCGGATTGTGTTTTCCCAAAACTAAAAGGAGGTTTTTCGCCGTGCAGTTTCAAGGTCTTGTTTTCGGCGTTCCAAGAGAGATCATGCAAGGTGAAAGGCGCGTCGCAGCCATTCCTGAAACGGTCAAGAAGCTGGTGGCAGGAGGTGCCAAAGTCCTGGTAGAAAAGGGCGCTGGCACCGGGTCCTTTTTCCCTGACGAGGAATATGCAAAAGCCGGCGCAGTGCTGGTGGACGATGTTGAGGAGCTCTTCGCGCAAGCCGACATTATCCTCAAGGTGAAGGAGCCTCTGTTTAACTCCGATAAGAACAAGCATGAAGTGGATATGATGCATGAAGGCCAGGTGCTGATTACCTTCTTGCACCCTGCCGCTCCGGCAAACCATGAGATGGTCAAGAACCTGGCCGCAAAAGGCGTCATCGGGCTGACCCTGGACGGGATTCCCAGGATCTCAAGGGCCCAGGCCATGGACGCTTTGACTTCAATGAGCACGGTTGCCGGGTACAAGGCCGTACTCATGGCCGCAAACAGGCTGCCCAAGTTCATGCCCATGATTGGTTCTGCAGTGGGTATGCTCCCGCCTGCGACAGTAACAGTAATCGGTACAGGCGTTGCAGGGCTTCAGGCCGTGGCAACTGCAAAAAGGCTGGGTGCCGTTGTCCATGCGATTGACATCAGGCCTGACGCCGCAGAGCACGCCAAGAGCCTGGGAGCAAGGACGGTTGATACAGGTGTCCCGGCCGAGATAGCAATCGGTGAAGGCGGCTACGCCAAGCATCTCCCCGAAGAGTGGCTCATCAAAGAACGGGAAGCAATCAAAGACACGATTCTCAAGTCAGATATCGTCATAGCTACCGCCCTTGTACCCGGACGGCTGGCACCGGTCCTCATTACCGAAGAAATGGTCAAAGCCATGAAGCCCGGTTCCGCAATCGTCGACGTTGCCATTGACCAGGGCGGCAACTGTGAACTCACCGTAGGCGGAGAAGTAATCGAAAAATACGGTGTAAGCATAGACGGGACCAAGAACATCCCTGGCATGGTTCCTGAAAGCTCAACGACCATGTTTGCAAAGAATATCTTGAACTACGCTTCGAACATAGTTAAGGACGGGAAGATCGTCATCGATCTTGACGACGAGATAGTCGCATCCTCACTGGTATGCAAAGACGGCGAACTGGTTCACGCCGGAGCCCGGGAAGCTATGGGACTCGACTAATCAACAAGGGGTTGGCGTTAATGGACGTACTTATTCTGATCGCGGTGTTCGCAGCTGCAACCTGGCTCGGATACAAGGTGATAAGTGAAGTGCCTTCACTGCTCCACACACCTCTTATGTCAGGCTCCAACGCCATTTCAGGCGTGACCATCCTTGGTTCCCTGGTTGCAACTGCACAGGCGGTGAACTATGGGAGCAAGGCACTCGGGGTTGTAGCCATAGTCATGGCCTGCATCAACCTGGTAGGCGGATTTGTGGTTACAGACCGGATGTTGAGGATGTTTAAGAAACCAGAATAGATTAACGGGGTGTCGAGATGGATCAAGTATATGTTGTAGTTCTGATTGCGCTTGCAGGGTTGGTCCTCCTTGGCATTAGATGGATGAGTTCTCCCCGGACCGCTGTGCGTGGCAACCGGCTAAGTGCCTTGGCCATGTTCATCGCTGTGGTGTTGACCCTTTGGAAACACGGCATCTTAGACGCGACTCTCCTCTATGTCGCGATAGCGACTGGTTCGGTCTTGGGCTGGGTGATTGGCGCAAGAGCCAAAATGATCCAAATGCCCCAGATGGTGGCCCTGCTTAACGGGTTTGGGGGCGGGGCATCTGCCCTGGTATCCATGATTGAGATCATGGGCGGCTTTCATGATATGGCCACGTTCAACAAGCTCAGCGGCCAACTGGGCCTGATTGTCGGGGGCCTGACTTTCAGCGGCAGTATGATAGCTGCGGCAAAACTGGACAGGCGCATGACCCAGAGGCCGGTACACCTGCCCCACCATAACCTCCTGGCCAACCTGAGCATCGTGGCCATGTTGGTCTTGGGGCTTTCCACCCTGTTCCTTGATACGGGAGTAATCCCCATATCAGTGCTGGTGCTGGCCATCTCCCTGGCGTATGGAGTGATATTTGCCATCAGGGTCGGCGGAGCTGACATGCCCATTACCATCTCCCTCTTGAACTCGTTTTCAGGGCTGGCTGGGTCCATTGTCGGCTTCACCATTTCTGACCCGCTGTTGGTGGCCGTGGGAGCCATCGTGGGGGCATCAGGGCTTATCCTCACCCAGATCATGTGCCGGGCCATGAACAGATCCCTGGCCCACGTATTGAGCGGTGCCATCGCCAAACCTTCAAAACCTAAGAAAGAAACGGTTGAGACGCCCGAAGCCGTAGCGGAACCCGCACAGACTGCCGTGGCACCGGAAAGGCCGGAAGCCGAAGCACCTGCAGAGGAACATGTGCAGGAAATCCCGCCAAGGCCCGCAGAGGAAGACGGGTTTGCCCGGGCCGGCCGTCTGCTTAGGGACGCCAAACGTGCCATCATCGTTCCCGGCTACGGCATGGCCATAGCCCAGGCTCAGCAGCATGTAAAGAGGCTCATGGATGTTCTTGAATCAAGGGGTGCGCAGGTGGATTTCGCCATACACCCGGTGGCAGG